>CAUVMY010000008.1:0-15840 GCA_963552845.1 uncultured Bacteroidia bacterium | reverse complement strand
GTACGATGTAATGCCATCTTTCTCCACAGCGAGGATGTGCAGGTCTGCTTTTACTGAAGCATCAAACTCTGCCAGTCGCGAGAGTAGATTGCCTACACCATTGAAGCTTGCCAATTGTACGGCGAAGCCCGATGCACTCTTTTTATTTACTTGTACCGAGAAGAGATCGGTCTTAGCGGGAGTCGGCGTATCGTTGGCAAGGTCGAGCTGAATCTTAGGTTGAGGCTTAGAATCGAGAGGCTGTTTATTGGGTTTATATTCCGTAATACCTTGGGCGGCGTCTGACTTTTGCGAATCCGTCGTTTTTTTTTCACTCTCGGCAACGGGGACAGGATCAGAGGGTGTCGCGGAGGTTATCTCAATCCGTACCTTGGCAACACCTTTTACAATCATATCGAGTGCTTCGGCAGCTGCTCGACTCACGTCAATAATACGATTGGGAGAGAACGGTCCCCGATCGTTCACACGCACCACAACCGTCTTTTTGTTATCGAGGTTGGTTACCTTAAGATTTGTACCGTATGGCAACGTCATATGAGCGCAAGTAAAGAGCGTCTTGTCATATTTTTCGCCTGAGGCTGTCGAGCGCCCATGGAATTTGTCTGCGTAATAAGACGCCTGCCCCTCTTGGCTAAAACTTTTGTTCTGTGCAGAACCTACCCCCCACACAAGCACGGAGAATAGCACTGTCACAATGATAGTTCTTAACATCTTGTTATGTATTTGTGAGATCAACGAAACACGTAGTAATACGCCACCCCAACGCTCTGGTTACGAACGTTAGAACGAGGTTCGTCTTGTTTAGGAACGCGCTCACGCTCGTAAAGGTTCGTGAGCCGATACCACGTGCGATATTCCAACATAAAATTGCCAATGGGTGTGTGCACGCCTAGTCCAGCCCCCCCCTCAATACCAACACCAAGGCGATTGTAGGTACTTAGGTATAGTTTCTCTCGGTGCAACGTTGCAATTGTCGCACCTATTTCCTCACTCAGCAGATAGTCAGTATAGCCTCCTGCCAATACATCTACTTGAAAAAATGACATGGGAAACTTAAGATGCATAAAAAGCGGTAAACGAAGCCACGCTTCACGGCATTCAAAGGGCTGTCCTACAGTAACAGGATGCCCCGTAACACGCGGTGTATACTCTATTGTTTTATACCCCGTTTGGGCATATAGCAACTCGAGTGCCAATCCTAGATATTTCTGTTGTGCTAGACGAAAGGCTACTCCAAACTCGTAACTTCTACGTCCTTCGCGACTCTGACTGGGTTGAAAAGTGATATTGGTACTCCCTAAAGCACCACGCACACCAATACCTATTTCACGCTCGCCGCGCATACGTTCCTGAGCAGAGACCGCAGAGCAACTCAGCACGAAAAGTGTAAAACCAATAACACCAAACAGCGAGCGCATAAAGGCAAACATTCTAAAGAGGCAACAGGCTTACTTCTCTAGTTGGGCAATCTTTTCTTCCACCGAGCGGACTTTACTTTCCATCCGATTGTCGCGATCCGTACGAATATCCATCGTGGCATTGACATAAACACGCGTGCAACCCTCGAGTGCTTGGTAAGCTGCCTCAATTACGGCAAGCGCCTCATGCACAGAAGGCGTTTCTACCACTGTACTCATTGCTCCCAACTGACTCGGATAGCCCATACGCCGAATGGCTTGCTCAATCTTTGCCACAAAGGGCGACATGCTCCCCGTCTTGTCCGTCGGAAACATCGAGAAATTGACTAGTACTGACATCTGAGCTACTCCTCCAATTTTTGGTAATCTATATCGATATCATACTCCCAGTTGGCACGCACGGAGATTGTGGACTGGAGTTTTTTGTTCTTGTAATAACGCACAGGCTCGGGTTGTAAGTGTAGCCAATAGTTGCCCGTATCCCACTGCCCATTTGCATTGCGATCGTCTACTATGCGAAGCGTATAGCTATTGGGAGGCAAGTAGGGAATACTTAGCTTCGTTGCCCCCAGAGGGACTACTACAGAACGAACGATATTCTTCTTTTCGTCTGCCGTAAGTACTTGTATCAAAGCGCGTTCAGGGATACCCTGCAACGATAAATGCAATATTGCAAACTGTGACGGATTGAGTGTAGTCAGCACAAGGTTTGTTGTATCGTTTGTACGTCCAAATACATCGTACACTGCTCCTGGAAGAATACGTGCCACATAGCGACTACGCGGTCGGAGGTCGCCTTTCAAAATGAGTTCGCGCGTTGTCGTAGGAAGCGCAGCTACGCTTAAAGGAAGGAGCACGGTATCCTGAAAAAGTGAAAAACGTTGCTTGTCAATAGTTTTAACAGCCGAAGCAACCCTTATATGCAAAGTGTCCGTGGAAGGAATCCCTGCAGCTTGCCAAACGGAAGAAATACGTAACAGTGAATCCACCAAAAACTTCCGAATATGCTGTACATCCCTCTCCTCTTGCTCGGGGAAACGATAGGCAAGACGAAGTGTATCAGTACGCCATTCCAAACGTTCTGCAACACTTGCTTTGTAACGAAGAGTAAGCAAGAGCGTATCCTGAAGTACTGTTGCCGCATCCTGTAACCAGTACACCAGCGTGTCGCCATGCATGGAGGATTCACTTACAAAATCTAGCGGCGTACCTTGCAAGCGTGACAACGAAACAGAGTCTATAGGAGATTCTGAGAATACGACGCAAATTTGTTCTGGAGTAGGGCGCGTAGCCGAAAGCAATGCCAATGGTTTACGAGAATAGGAGAACAAATTGAGCACTGGCACTTTGCGTACCGAATCGGAGTCTACAACGTATGAATGCACCAATGAGTCGGAAAATGCAACACGTTCCTTCGGCTGATCATAATGGTAATTGGCATTAGCATCCTCTAACGCAAAAAGCTTGAATTTACGTAGTGGAAGATTATCGAATACGAAAAGTCCCTCAGAATTGGTAACAGTTACGTAATCAGGAAGTTGACGCTGTACCAATGAATCAATATTCTCTGCATAAAGCATAACCTTTACGCCCGCCACGGGAGTGTGCAGCAACGCATCGCGCACCTTCCCCACAAAACGAGCAGAATCTATATGAGCCCCTGTAGAGAAACTGTAATGAGCATCCGTATACGGGTTATTCTCCGTTAGATCTTGCACCGCCTTCCCCAAATGCAGACGATAGGTAACGTCTTGCTGTAGCGTATCTGCGATGTCAAAAACAAGCGTGCGTCCCTGTAGTGTTGTCGCATAAGGCCAACGGAATGGAGGAGAGAAATAAATCTCCTTTTGCACATCTTTCAGCGCGACGTATTCATCGAAAGTAAGGCGTATCCGATTTCCCTTGAAATGAGTAGTACCCGACGGAGGAAGGGCACGTACTATGTAAGGGGCTATAGTATCGCGCTCGCCTCCACTGAGTGCAACCCGTCTGGCACATTGTGGAAACAAGCAGACAACAAAAAGCAGCAAAAAAAGAACTGCTGCAAGCAAACCTCCCCCCCGTTTCATCAACACAAAAGTAACGAAACGCGAAATAATAGCGATTTCTAGATTTTACCACATAATGTCTAGTGTAAAGATTCTTGAAATGTTCGAACGGTACTTATTTGCCCACAATTCTTAATTTTGTGTACGATACGGTTTGGGAGCATTATTTGGGATGAGCTACTGGAAACGGAAGATTGCACGCAGCGTAGAAAATGTACGTCTGGCTCTGGCTGCTATCTGGGTAAGCCGCGTTCGCGCTTTTCTTACCATGCTGATTATTTCCATCGGTCTCTTAGCGCTAATGGGGATGCTTACAGTGGTGAATGCAGTGAGTTATACCATTGAAAGCGAAATTGGCGGTGAACAAGGAGCAGCCCTAGAAATTACGAGTTGGGCGGCAAATATCCGCATTAACGGACGCCTCGTCGGGAATGGCGAAGACTACTCGTACATTACACGTTGGCAAGCAGAGCGTTTCTGTAAGGACTTCTCGACATTTGGCAATGCCGCCTACGAAACGTGGCTCACTTCCACACAATTGAAGTACCGTGACAAAAAGTCGCGTCCGTCACTAGCTGTTACAGGAATAAGTGACAACTATTTACTCACAAATAACGAAACTCTTGCCTACGGTCGCGATTTTTCGGCTCAAGAAATCCACAATGTAGCGGATGTTGTCATTATAGGATCGAGTTTAGCAAAACAGCTCTTTGAAAAGGAGTCGCAGGCACTAGGCAAACGTCTTATGATAGGGTCAGCGCCCTTTGTAGTGGTGGGCGTATTATCAAGCAAATCCAGTTCTTTTGGTGGGGCGCAGAATGAGAATGTTTATGTCCCACTTCTTACGGGACTGACGCGTTTCTCTGTTCCCGATGCCGACTGTCGTGTTATGGTAAATCCGCGAGCGAGTACTACTTCTTTGTCTAGTATCCGTGCAGATGCTGAGATGGTAATGCGACGTGCCAGAGGCTTGCGCCCCATACAACGTAATACGTTTAACATGCTCACAAACGACGAACTAACGAAGATGATTCTAGGAAGCCTCGCTTCGGTAGGAATGGCGGCAATACTTATTGGCTTAATCACTTTAGTGGGCTCTGCTATTGCGCTGATGAATATTATGTTAGCCTCGGTAACAGAGCGTACGCGCGAAATAGGGACGCGAAAAGCGATAGGCGCTTACAGCTCGACCATTCGGGGGCAGTTCTTGCTAGAAGCTATTTTTATTACCGTATTCGGCGGTATTGTAGGCATCCTCCTAGGCATCATAGCAGGGCGAGGTGCTGCTGGTGCCATGGGGGTAAGCTTTACGATCCCGTGGACATGGGCTATTGGAAGCCTAATACTTTGTATCGTTGTGGGAGTTTTTGCAGGGTATCTACCTGCCAGCCGTGCGGCGGGGTTAGACCCTATCGATGCATTGCGCTACGAATAGTTTCGTAGAAATTGTCACAATTCTGCCTTTATCTAAGGCGAGAACATGTCTGCTCTTTTACCCTACAGTTGAGCTTTCTATCGTCCGCGTTCTGCGGTACTCTTATATGTTTTTACGCTAAAAGCACTAGCAGTAGTTCTACAATGGCTCGATCCACGCTCCACTCTTGGTTGCCTTGCCGATTCTGATTCAGGACAAAGTGGTGCGCGAAAACCTTCTGTGGCGTAGCTATCCCAATATAAACTTCGCCTGTAGCATTAGCTTCGCCTGTCATTTCCATATAGCCTGTTGTGGCAATCCCGTAGGTTGTTCCAAATTTCTCTCGTACGCCTCGCGCCATAGACTCAGCAACGGGAGCGCTCACAGCACTATATTTTCCCAACATTTCGTGCGGTACGCTGAGCTCTTGCTCTTTCATAGCATTGGTATAGGTGCAGATACCGCCGCGATAAACCTTCGATGCACCAGATACTCCCGTCAGTTTTCCAGAGACGAGACCACCCGTGCAGCTCTCAGCAATAGAGAGTGTGTGCCCATGTTTGGTTAGAGTACTTACTATGTAAGCAGGGAAAGAAAGTGCTGTATGTAATAATTTTTCGCCCTCTAAAAGGCGGTTAAGTTCTTGCATACATTCTGTGACTATGTCACTACCGACAAGCTCTTTGTCGTAGCTTACCCGAAGACACACACTCCCCATCGAGGGTAGGTAAGCAAGTGTCATACCTTTGGGCAGAGCAGCACTCCATTCGCGCAAACGCGCAGATAGAAGCGACTCGGCTACTCCAAAAACGTAAAGCTGTTGATGTGTTATACCTCCAACGAATGCTGTTAGACGTGGACGAAGTTCTGTTTCAAAAATACCCCGCATTTCGGATGGCACTCCAGGCATACTGACTAAAATACCGCCATCATAATGGTAGAGGGTAGCAGGAGCCATCCCGAAAGTATTAGGCAGTACTTCGGCTGAACTAGGGACAACGGCTTGCTGACGGTTTATAGAAGTAAGCGGAAGATTGCGCCGAGCTAAAAGCATCTTGATGTGTTCAAGAGTTTTGGCATCTTCCTGCCACGTGCCCCCGAAGAGGTCTAGAAGCACTTCCTTGGTAAAATCATCTTCTGTAGGACCTAAGCCGCCCGTTACAAGCACAATATGGTTACGGTGCATAGCTTCATTAAATACCGTACGCATCAGTGGTCGGTCGTCGGGTAACATCGTTGTCGTTGTTACCTCAATTCCCAGTGCGTCCAGCTCCTTGGCTAAATAATAGATATTGGTATCGCGCACAAAGCCCGTGGTAAGTTCAGTCCCCACGGCTATGATAGCAGCTTTCGTTTTAGGCATTGATGGTAGAAAGTCTCTTCAGCTCGCTAAGCATTCCTTCAACTCTATCGAGTGGTAACATATTGGCACCATCTGAGAGTGCTTTAGCGGGTTCTGGATGTGTTTCAAAAAAGAGACCGTCTACTTTTGCCACCACTCCCAAGCGAGCCATATACTCAATGAGAGCAGGACGACCTCCTGTTACGCCACTTGTCTGGTTTGGTTCTTGCAACGAATGTGTAACATCGAGTATCACGGGGCATCCAGTAGCTTGCATAATTGGGATACTACGGAAATCAACCACAAGGTCAGTGTAGCCAAACATAGTCCCTCGTTCGGTGAGCATTACTTTTTCATTCCCTACGCGATGCACCTTTTCGGCTGCAAAGCGCATAGCATCGGGGGCAACAAATTGACCTTTCTTGATGTTTACGATACGCCCAGAACGTCCCGCGGCTTGCAGGAGTTCGGTTTGCCGACATAGGAAGGCTGGTATTTGGAGAATATCTACAACCGAGGCAACCGTTTCGATCTCAGAGACCTCGTGTACATCGGTTATCAGGGGAAGTGAGAATACTTGCTTTACCTCTTCTAAAATACGGAGCGCCTCTTCGTCTCCTATTCCTGTGAAAGAATCTACGCGCGAACGATTGGCTTTGCGGTAAGATGCTTTGAAAACAAGAGGATATTTGTATTTCTCGCATAATCCTGCTAGGCGTTCTGCAATGCGCAGAGTAATATCTCGCCCTTCTACAACGCATGGCCCAGCCAAAAGGAGTAGCTCTTTCCCCGTAAAGTGCTGCAAGTATGGGATGGAGCTAAAGATTTCTTGTTTTGTCATCAGCAAATATTTTGGAAATGAGAAGAGGGGCGGTGGCTTTTACTCTTGTTCAAGTTTGTATTTATTGCCCCAACGTTGTTTGAGAGACATTGCCATTTCGTGTTCACGAGGGTTGTCTTGTGGGTTATAGAAGACTGTCCCCTCCATCCCTGTTGGTAAGAACTCGAGCTGCACAAAGTGTCGCGGATAGTCGTGTGCATATTTGTAGCCATCGGAGTATCCCATATTTTTCATGAGCTTTGTAGGGGCATTGCGCAAATGCAGGGGCACATCGTGAGGTGTCTCTTGACTCACAAAAGCCAATGCATTATTGATGGCCATATAAGCAGAATTGCTTTTTTCCGACGATGCTAAGTACAATGCAGCTTCTGACAAAACAATGCGTGCTTCTGGCATGCCAATGTTCTGTACAGCACTCATGGCAGCGTTGGCAATAAGCAGTGCGTTGGGGTTGGCTAAACCAATATCCTCCGCAGCAAGAATTATCAAACGGCGTGCTACAAAAACAGGATCTTCACCCGCTGCGAGCATCCGAGCCATCCAGTATATAGCTGCCTGAGGGTCGCTACCCCGTACCGACTTAATAAAGGCGGAAATGCAATCGTAGTGCATCTCGCCGTGTTTGTCGTAACGCGGAGCGCGTTGTTGGAGAAGGCGCTGTACTAGCGCATTGGTTACTTGTACAGTGTTGCCAGTACGTGCGTTGTAAAGTAATTCCAAAATATTGAGGAGCTTGCGCCCATCGCCTGCTGCAAAGAGGTAAAAGGCATCGTCTTCTACGAACTCAAAGGTCACCTTTTTTAGTAGTTCATCTTCCTGCATCGCTCTTTGAGCGAGCTTTTGGAGGTCTTTTCGTTCTAGCGATTTTAATGTATAGACCTGACAGCGCGAAAGGAGGGGCGAAATAACCTCAAAAGAAGGATTCTCTGTAGTTGCACCTATTAGAGCTACTTCGCCGCGTTCTACAGCTCCTAAAAGTGAATCTTGTTGTGATTTGTTGAACCTATGAATCTCATCGATGAATAGTACGGGGGTAGCCTTAGAAAAGAGTTTAGAACTTTTTGCCTTGTCGAGGACTTCGCGCACGTCTTTTACACCCGCGGTTACGGCACTGAGTACATAGAATTCTCTTTCAAGCAATTGGGCTACGATGTGCGCTAGTGTCGTCTTCCCTACACCAGGCGATCCCCACAAAATAAAGGGTGTTATTTGCCCACTGGTCAACATCTGGCGTATAACGCCGTTTTCGCCTACTAAGTGTTCCTGCCCCACATAATCTTCAAGACGATGCGGCCGCATGCGTTCGGCTAATGGGCGAAAGTCGTTCATCGCTGTTCTACCTCAGTAGAGACGTTATCGGAGTGGCTCTCTGTATTTTCGTTCTGGTTAGTGATGTAGTCAGTAATATTGAAAGCTATTTTGAGAACCTTTACCACCTCGCCGCGCTCGTTGAGAATGGGAGCGTAAGTTTCGGTAAAGGTGAGTTCTATACCATTCCGCTTCACAGTGTTCCGCACATTTCGTTTCACTTGTCCGTTCAAAATATCTTGCCAGAAGTTTTGGTACTGTTTCGCATTTTCCGATCTTATATCCAGACCTTCGGAGTGGTGATGGTTCTGAATTTCGGAGAGCGAGATGCGGAGCAACGACAAATATTCGTTGTTGGCGTAGGTTAGGTAGCCTCGTGTATCGTATTCAACTAAACAGCAGGCGCTTTGCATGGCACGATTCCAGCTCTCCATCTCAGCCGATTTGCGGGCTGCTTCCTCTTGGATAGTCTGTAGTTCCTCCATGTTCTGCCGCATCTCTTCCTCTTGCGCACTTATCTCCTCAGAACGCACACGCGCTTCTTGCAAGAGGCGCTGTGTCTGAATATTGTTGCGGAGTGCTACGATTGTAGCGGCGAAGCTTCCCATTACATTTTCTACAAAGCGCAGTACATACTCTTCAAATTCGCCAAAACGCGCAAGTTCTAGTACACCCTGCAGTACGTCGTTCATCAGTATAGGCACAAGTACCAACGCATTTGGGTCGTCGTGCCCCAATCCAGAACAAATTTTCACATAACCTTTGGGCAAGTCGGTGATGTAAATCCGTTTTTGTTCCATCGCACATCGCCCTACCAATCCCTCTCCTATCTCAAAATGAGCTGTAGCATATTTACGTACCGAGTAAGCATAAGAAGAAGTAAGCGATAGTATATTATTTCCCTCTTCATTTTTCTCAACAAGGTACACCGCCCCGATGTCGGCTTTTACATACTGCGTGAGGTGGTGCAGGATGTCGTAGGTAAAACCTACAATGTCGTTAGTTTCTACACGCATGTACTCCGAGAAGAGCGCCAATCCCTTAGTAGCCCATGC
This sequence comes from uncultured Bacteroidia bacterium, assembly GCA_963552845.1. Lineage (GTDB taxonomy): Bacteria > Bacteroidota > Bacteroidia > Bacteroidales > CAJPTX01 > Bacteroides_D. The sequence continues at coordinate 6,414 of CAUVMY010000008.1, read as the reverse complement.
TTGCTGTTCCTCTTGTTCGCGTTGAATTTCTTCGCGCGCTTTAGCTGCTTTCAGGCTGTTTTGCATTTCTAGGAGGCTCTGCCCTAGTACGTCGTCTGCCTTGGCATGGTATTCGGTGTCCTGTTCACCGCGCCCTATGGCTTGTGCAAAACTCGCCTTAGCCTCCATATTTTCGAGTAACTGGTTGACCGAAGTGGCAATGGTTTCTATCTCGTCGCCCGTGCGATACTTGAGGCGCAATTTCGCATCTATGTGCCCTAGGGCGAGAGCTTGAAGCGTTCGGCTGATGTTGGCAAGCGCCCCCCCTATGCGCGAAGAGAGCCAAAGGAGAACGAGTAAAATAAATACCAGACCAGCTAGGGTGAGCCAGAGAGTAAGACGGAAAGTGGCATCGGAAAATGCAAGAAGACTATCGCGGCTTACTAGCATGCATAGAGTCCAGAGTTGGCGCATATCGCCTACTTTAACAGGTGCACTAAACAAGAAGGCTTCTTGCTGCGTCATGGGGCTGATGTACGATTCGGCAAGTAGTGCACCCTGACGCATGAGTAGCACTTTGTCTGTGAAATGAGGAACTTGCGTTAAGATGTCTTCGGCATTTTGCCCGACGAGTCCGTCTTCAGGTCCTGCTATTACCTTCATCTCTCGCGAAAAGAGTAGCAAACTCATTTCGTTGTAAGGATGATACTCGGCAAATTTCCGCCGATAGTAGGAAACAGAGCGGTTTACTGCAATGAGTCCGATAGCGCGTTCAAGAGTATCACGAACGGGAACGGAGACACCTACCACGTAGTTTACCTTTCCCGTGGTGTCAGGGCGGAGCAGGAAAGGTTCTAACATCTCCTCCTCGTTGAAATTGCGCCGTGCTATGTAGCTTAGGTTTGTTGCAAGTCCTGACGTGTCACGCACAGAAGTAAAACATTTCTGCGCCGAATCGCCAAAAGGATATATAATTTCAAACTGTCCCTCCTTGTACGGATAATCGGCGCGCTGGAGATTGTAGTCAAAAGTCCCCCAGATCTCGCTATAGGTATAGTCTGCCTTGGTTATAAGGCGGGACATCCTATCAAATTCTTGTATCTGCGTATCCCAAGTGGCAGGGGTTACACCTCGCATTATGCCGCTGAGGTTGCGAGCCAGAGTGAGCGAAATATTGAGGTCGCAGCTAAGTTGCGTTGCGTACTCTTCGATCTGCATACGTCCTGCCTGCATAGCAACTTGCAGGCTCTGCTGTTCATTGCGATAGGTTAAAAAGCCTAACGACAGGAGATAAGTTATCAGCACTGCGCCCAGCACTGTAAATAATATCCGTTTGCGAATACTTAACTCGAAACGTTTCATCGGCTCTTGTCCCTCTCTAGTAACTCTGTGTACAAAGTTAGAGTAAGTTCTGAACTCGGGGCACTCTGAAGACACAGCACCGCGGGCAACGCATTGTAATTTGTGCTATGAAATAGTCTCCTCTCTAACTCTCATCACTCTCTTCCTCGGTAGAGAGCGCCCATGTAAAGAGCTTGGGGTTGCAAACCGTCCAGGTAATCACAAAGTTGTCTAGAATGGAGTACTCAAGCGAGACCTTGAAACAGAATCGCTCTACGTGTACTAGCATATTAAACGCTCCATGCCCTTCTTGCACGGTAAAGGGGAGTACGTCGAGATCTGTAAAAGAATTGAGCCCCGAGCGGTTGTAAACCTTGAAAAAAGCCTCCTTAGCACTCCAGATAAGGGCTAGCTGTAGGGTGTTGTTGAGGTCGAGCCACGACAATTCGCCTATTGTAAGAAACTGGTAAGCAATTCGTTGAAAGGGACGATTCTTTTTTTCAATATCGATTCCCACGTAAAAACTCGGGTTCGTAATTACGGCTGCGTATGGGAATGTGTGCGACATAGAGATGTGTCCGTTTCCGCTAACGAGGAGTGGTTTGCGCCGTTTTGTGTAGATCACTTGGTCGGTGATTCCGAGAGTTTTGAGAATGCACCGTGTGGCCAGCCATTCGCGTCGTCGGGAGTCGTCGTGAAAATTGGAAAGCGTAGGAAAGGAGTCGCCCCCGATGAAGGCTTTTAGTTGTTCTTCACTCTCCTCTATGTGCCAAAAGGCAAGGGTAGCAGCCCCAGTGTTGATTTTCAAAAATTCGGGCATAACGGTTATTCCTTTTTCCACTCGAGCGTCTCGATGAGGTGCACGATATCTTTTGAAAAGTAGTCAATGGCAGGTGCTAATGAATCCGCGTTGGGTACGCAGTAGAAGTAAAGTGTGCCTCGTAGAAAACGCGACACTGAGTCGGTTGCATAGAATTGTACGGAGGTTGCCACATCACCAGCCACATTGTAGAGAATGGCGTATACGTGGTGTTCTGGGTTTTCGTAGTACTGCTCGTCTATAGCATCTGCTCGCATAGAATGTTTGTAGGTGAGTGTGCGCGCGTTCTCTGTGAGCGTGTCTAGTGCCGAACGACGATTGTAGTAGGTAAGGTAGATCGTTGCCTTGTACGCAGGCACTTCTATATCTTGTGCCATACTGTCAGGGTAAAGTTTCAGTCGAGCGTACGTAGGGAGTTCAAAGGAATAAGGGAGGGTAGTATCTATTAGTCGGTATTGCTTTTCTGGGAAATCGAAACGAGGGTAGCCGTACGAACGAGGGATTTGTGGCTCGCTGCAGCTCCAGAGTGTAAGGCACAACGCGGTAAGACAAATGCTTAATAGACGAGATAGCGTCCTCTGCATATTCATTCCTCTTTTTACGAATTGTTGAGGGCAGTTTGCATGGGCTGCCTATGATACTTTTTCACGCAACGAGGTGTCGGGAAGCTCTACGCGTATTTGTTCAATGCGGCGATTAGTTACAGCTTCAATGGTGAGTTTCAGGTCTTCTATGTACACCACTTCGCCTTGTTCGGGGAAGCGTTCCAGTTTTTCTAGTACGAGTCCCGCCAAGGTTTCCGCCTCGCCACGAATTTCATCAAAATCAGTGTCTGGTCTGCCTATAATCTTACAGAAGTCGTTGATGAGTATTTTCGCATCAAAACGGTAGGTGTGTGTGTCTAGTTGCGTGTACATTTTTTCTACACCATCAGACTCATCGGCGATTTCGCCTAGTACTTCTTCCAGAATGTCTTCTAGTGTTACTACGCCGCAGGTGCCACCATATTCATCTACGACAATGGCAAGATGTATGCGCTGTGTTTGAAACTCGGTTAGCAATTCATCTATTTTTTTGTTCTCGGGTACAAAGTATGCAGGGCGAAGCAGAGAGGTCCAAATAAAGCTATCGTTCTCGTCAATGTAGGGTAGAAGGTCTTTTACGTAGAGTACGCCGACGATAGAATCGAACGATTCTTTGTAAACGGGGATGCGGCTATAGCCTGTGGCGATAACCTGTTTCTTTACCTCAGTATAGGGTGCTTCAAAATCTAGTGCAATGACATCTACGCGAGGGTGCATAATTTCGCACACGTCGATTTTGCCGTAGTGTGCCAAACGTTTGATAAGTAGAGACTCCTCGTCGGAATTCCCATTCTCCTCTTTGGTGATCTCTAGAGCTTCCTCGATCTGGTCCATAGACAGATCTAGGTGTGGCGCAAAACGTTCATTCATACGTCGTGCAGAGTAAGCCATAAGGCGAGCGGACGGACTAAGTGCTATGTAGAAGCCGTAAAGAGGGCGCGTGGCAAAATGAACGTAACGTAGTGGGCGACTAGCGCCTAGCTGCTTGGGCAGAACTTCGCCGAAGAGAAGGAGGAGAAGGGTGATGAGTACAACCTTGATAAGAAAACCTTCTAGCTCGGCATCTTGAAACGAGACGAGCGAATCGGTAATATAGGCTGAAAGGATTACGATCCCAATGTTTATGAGGTTATTGGCAATAAGAATTGTAGCTAGTAGGCGCTCCTCGGCTTGCAACATCTTCAGAGCGAGCTTATAGCGCGGGTGCTTCTCTTTTTGCGCCTCAAGTATTTCCAGCTCTGTACTGTGTAGTGAAAAAAAAGCCGCCTCTGACCCTGAAATGAAGCCAGAACCTATAACAAGGAGTACTAAAATAATGAGCCCTAGTATCACGCCCCCTGTAGGAGCGAAAAAATGTATAGCTAAGAGGAGGTAAGCGTTAATCATGCATATTGTTCTCAGAAGAGAGCGTTTATTTTACCGCGAGTAGAAAAGTACGAACGGCCTTATCGCTCGCTTTTTACCCCTTGCACTTATGCCGAGGCGTAATGCAGCAAAACCTTTTAGATGTGAGCCGAGCGCCTAGAAGGGGATCGGTGCTTCTTCGAGTGGGAGCGGCTCGCTGATTGCGTTTTCTAATGAAAGTGGTGCAACGGGAGCTGCACTCTCGGCTGCTACAGTTGGCTTGGTTGCCGTATTGGTACGGTCTAGCAACTGGAAATTACGAGCAACGATCTCGGTAACGTAATGTACATTCTTTGCAGAATCCTCGTACGAGCGAGTTTGTAGCTTACCCTCTATATAGATTTGTGTCCCCTTGTGCACGTACTTCTCTATGTTTTGTGCCGCTTTGTCCCAGAAGATCACCGTATGCCACTCTGTTTGTGTAATGGTTTCACCCCTATCGTTTGTGTAGTATTCATTAGTTGCAACGCGTATCCGTGCAATGCACTTTTGGCGTTCTAGGTAACGAACCTCGGGCTCATTGCCCACATAGCCGAGCAGTATAACCTTATTAACTCCCATCTCTTTTCCTTTCAAAAAGTCTCTATATGCACAAAGATAGGTAATTGTCAATTCCGCAAGTTCAAGCAGTAGGAAACGAAATTCTTACCATTAGTGCGACAAAATGAGAGACGGAGTACTTCTTCTCCAAATTTGCATGTATATATCCTATGTTTGCTTTGTGCAATTAAACGCCCTTAGCGCGAGAGATGCGATATCTTAAGCCGAGATGATAGAAATGAGTACTTCCTTCATCTGTTCGTAAGGCGAATCGCCCGCAGTGCCAACACCTTTTAGCTTTAGATCGAGTTCACGCAATTTGGCGATTATACGGGCACAGCGCTGTGGCGGGAACTGTACTGCAGCCGCATTAAATTCGTCTTTCCGTCTTTCTCTTAATCCCAGAGTTCGGACAAGTTCGGCGGGAGGTAAGTTGCGTTGTAGTACTCCCCACAAAAAAACTTTTTGGAAGTAATTGTATATCGCAGCGTTTAATGCGGCTACATTGTTTGTATTGCGATTAACGGACATGTAATAGAGAATAGAAAGTGCCGTATTGAGATCGCGACTAATAACTGCCTGCATAAGGTTGTAAGAGGTATACTCTCGGTTCGGCTTAAGTTCCTTTAGGTCATCTAGGGTTATCGTCCGCCCTTTAGCGATAGCAGCTGCAGTCTTACGAATTTCGTTATCTATGGCAGAGAGAGAGTTCCCGAAAAGCGATATGAGCCATTTCGCAGCTTCATCCTCAATCTTACAGCTGTTCACGGTAGCGATGTAATCCACTACTTTTTTTATACGGTCTTCATACATTGGGGCAGAATCGAATATGAGTCCCTCGCGCTGAACAATAGATAAGACCGATTTGAAAGCTGCCTCTTGTGATTTTTTGGCGGTTAGTTTCTTGAATTCGAGTATAATTATTCCTTTGGCTTTAGGTGTCTCAAAGAGGGGAAGCAGGTATTGCCAGTCATCTATTCCTTCCGCGCCACGGATCACAACCAGCGAATGCTCTCCTCCGCCTAAGATGCTCCGATTGGCACTCTTAAATATGTCGGAAGTACTAGAGAGGGCTACGTTAAATTCGGCGTAATTGAACTCTTTATCCTCGGGTGAAATGGTTCGCGCAGTAACCTCTTTGATTATTTGTTCGATGAAGTAAGGTTCGTCGCCATAGAGCACATAGAAAGGCTCTACAATTCCTTCTTTTAGTTTTTTGAGAAGCTCCAAAAAATTATCGAACGTGCTATTGGGGAAATTCTTTGTCTGTGCGTTTTTCTTTGCAGCCACCATTTGTACCTCTTGTTTCAGAGGTTAAAGTTAAAGCTCTTTTGCATTTCAGCTGTATAGCGCTCTATCACAACAGATGGGATAGGATAATGTGAAGAGGTAGGGATAGCACATTTTCTCCTGAAAAATGAAGGACAAAATGCGACACAGGGGAATTTTGGGAACGGGAAGGTGCTGTAAGACGTGCATTTGCCCATACGTATACCCGCTTATAACTCGTTTTTCTCATGCGAAAGCTTTGGGGGTATTCCCAAAGGGTAGGAGCAGAGAGACTAGAACTAACTTTATATGATCGAATTTATTTGTATATCAACACGTTGTATAAGGAAATTGCTCAATGTTCGACTATCTCGTTTGCGGATTTTCGTAAAATCCTATCTCTTGACAATCAAGAGTTTATGGAAGGATGCTAGTTTTTTTTGTCCCACCTCCTACGCTATAGTAGGAGTGGTTAAG
>CAUVMY010000007.1:0-16246 GCA_963552845.1 uncultured Bacteroidia bacterium | reverse complement strand
CATCTAGCGTGAGTGGTAGATGCGTTGTACCATTCGCGGTTACACTTAGATCAAGGTCATTGATCATCGGATTCTCTCCCGTAGCATATTCCTTGTCAGCCACTGGGTCATTCCAACAAAGCATTACACGGAGTTCTTTCACGCCCGCAGGAACAGTAATCTTCGTAGCTTGTGGTGCTCCGCCTTTGGGGAGTACAGCCATTTTGTACCAGTTGTTCTCCATAGCTGTTATGGCAGCCACACCATCTAGCAAGCCAAAACCATACTTGTAGTCAGGACCAGGATTGCCAGCATCGCGCGCAGTATTAGCTATAAGCGCCTTCAAAAAATAGTTATAAGGTATTGCACCACCATGTAACTCTTTATAGCGTTGTGTTAGGAGCGCCAAATGACCTGTAACGGTCGGACAAGACATTGACGTGCCATCCATCTGCCAATACGACTGCATATCTACAGTAGACCACACACCTTGCCCCAAAGCACTAATAATAGGAAACATACGTCCATCTAATAGCGGACCAAAACTCGAGAAGGTCGTGATCTGCTCATTGGGCTTCACTGCTGCTACCGAGATTATGTTCTTCCCATAGTTAGAAACGTGACTATATTTCCAACCACATGCCCCCTGAGAGTTCCCTGCCGAAAAAACATGCGTCAACGTGGGCATAACGTAGGCAAGGAGGTCAAGGTTCGGTTGCCCCAAGTACGAGTAATTCAAAATCCGCTTCGTACCGCATATATTCTTCATATTCATTCCGTAGGAGTTGGAGGTAAGCGAGATCTTTTCTTCAAGTGCTGCCAAATACATCTCCTGCTCTGTTGTTAGACCGTTGGACTGCATGTTGAAGTTATAAGTCCAAATCTCTGCCTCAGGAGCCATCCCGCGATGTTTTTCATTACGCAAACCACTACCCAAAATCGTCCCCGTTGTGTGCATTCCGTGCGCACTCGAAGACAATACTGACAACTCAAATTCTTTACGGTGAACACGCTTACCGTAATCTACGTGGTCTGCCACATTGCCGTCCCAAATACCAATGCGAACACCACGCCCTGTAAGTCCACGCCCTCCTAGTGCTGTAGGTGTACGAAGGGTGAATGCGCCACTGATGTGTGCACTTTCAAAATTTTCAACCTCCATGGGAGGAGTCGTATACCGAATAAACGAAATTGCCTCATGTTCTGCCAGTGCAAGAATTGCTTCGCGTTTTGCCACAATCTCTACACTACGCGAGAACTCCGAAGGTGTTCTGTAAGTCGCGCCCTGCGCATCAAGGAGGCGCTTCACCTGTTCCCACGTAATACCATCAAACCAAGAAAGGTTCATCTTGAGATTATCACCTTCGTGCGCCCACTCGGGAATGTCCTGTTGCAAAAGTCCACTAACAACTTTCCACTCACCGCGAATGGGTACCACAGCACGAAGCCCCGTACCTACAAAATCGCTCGGACGACTCCCCGGAGTCACCTTTGCGTAGTACGCATTTGCGCCTAGGTAATCTCCAAGCTCTACCCCTTTCTGTTTTAAAACAGAATAGGGAATTCTCCCCGCCTCGAACTGAACTAAGACGTTGAGCTTTTCGCCCGTCGGAACGCCAAGTTCTAGGCTGGATGTTCTGTGTCCGCGCACTGTTGTTCGGACGTTCGTCTCAAGGTAGACCTCGCGATCTCCGAAACGAATTGGTTGCTGCGCATATAATTGAACCGCTACACACAACAACAGAACCAATAGACAAACTCGCTTCATTTATTCTCTTTTTATTGGTTAATGTCTATATGCATAACTAAGTTATACTATTTCTAATCAAACAATCTGCGCCATTCCTATCAAAAAGATGCGTTTTACTAAAAATTTTTGTATCAAAAAACTGATCCATAGTCATTTAATCGGGAATAAAAATATTGTTAGTCAATGAAATTTTTCGTAAATGCGGGCTCTTTTTCTAAGAAAAAGCTGTATATCTCTACTCCATTTTTTTCATTTTTCTATACCTTTTCTAGGAAAAGTACGAAAAACAACAAAAGCAAATATAGATTACAAGCTTCGCGGTAAGGTAAAAGTTTAGAGAGAAGAGTTATGTAAAGCGGAGTAAAAACGACACGGCATGGTATGACGTGATGTTGATATTCAAATTGTAACGTTACGTATAAACCTCGCCGAAGGACGACGGTGAGTATTGTTAGCCCAATGTGAAATATTGGGCGGGCATTATGTAAAACATTGTGCTGCTGTGCGTTGCCTTTACAGGGCGCGTAAGAAGTTAAGAGTTAAGTCGCTTCGCTTAGTTAAAAGTTAAGGTGCTTCGCACAACTATTAACTCTTAACTGTTAACTATTAACTATAAAGCGCCTTGGGCTAGATTATGCTGCACTTTCAGTGCGAAAAACAAGCTCGCTCCATTCGTAATTCGTAATTCAAGCGAAGCGCTGCCCTAGGCAAGCTTGTGCTGTACTTCCAGTGTGAAAAACAAAGCCGCATTACAGATTCGCACCAGCGTCACGACTGTAGATGCAAAGCGCACCGTTTCCCTACGATTATAACGCAAAAACAACGGGCATCGCCCGAAGGCAATACCCGTTGTCATTGATTATCAATGCATTCATCGTTGGATGTCCGCAATGCTCGCCGCTTCGTATTATTAATTCATATCGCGTGGTTTACAATACGTACCAAAGACAATACTCTGAACTCTTAATAGAGGCGAGCAAAATGCCCAATTGTCGTTTTGCACACCCCCGCGTCGTAGCCCATTATACTCGTTGTCTATTCGCACTTCTTTGCAAGCGCCAGCATCTCCTCACGGGTCATAGCTTCGACGTAGAGCTGATTAGCATCAATTTTCCGACAACGCTGCAAGTGTTCGATGATGGCTTCATGTGCAAATAAATCGGGGTCTTCGCCTGGAATATTTAGAGCAATAAACCACTTTTGTATCCCTCCGAAACGTGGGCGAATAAGTGGTACATTCTTCTGGTACAACATAGGCTTTATGGGGAGAATGGTAGGGATGTCGGTGAAAAGAATATGGTAGCCTATAAGGAATTCATCGCTCCCGTCCTGTTTCCTAAAGGGGATGAAATATTGTCGGGGAGTTGCAGCATCTGTGTGGAAAACCTTTTCCAAGGTAGTATCAAAGGCGGCAATTGGGTCAGAGGCAGTTGTAATGCTCTGTGCCATAGTTTCGTCAAGATAGATAAGGCGATCGCACGGACCTGCTATTGCTTGCATATCAGAGCCATGCACCTGTCCCAAATTTTTGATACCCGCCAGAATGTCCGTTTTATAGTCGTAGCCCTCAATTGTATCTAGCGATAGCTCTTTGCCCAGTTCGGTCATAACCGTCGCATCTGTTTTTGTAGCAAGCTGCTTGACGAACGCTAGTGCCGTTTGCCAGTCCTTTGTTGTCGCAGGCGTATTGATGCGTACGCAAAAACTCTTCTTTTCGTAGTACATCAAAAAGCCACGACAGGTGATCTGTTCCCTACCATAGCAAATATTCTCTTTGCTAATGCGTTGTGCCCATTCTTCTTCTTCCGACATATACTGATGCCCTTTATAGATGAGGTCGGGCAGGTAGTCGAAGTTGTTGTCCATATAATCAACAAACTCTCTAACCGTAAGTCGTTCTACCGCTTTGCGTGCGCGCTTCTCTTTGGGGATAATTCTAAATGTCTGGCTCATCTCCTTTTTACTTTCTATTTGAATCTCTGTCTCCTAGTGCAAAAGTAGTGCAATGCTCCCTTATCGAGTATTACGTCTCTGATGGGTAAAAAAATACCGTCTACTGTGAAATTGAGGAAGCGAAAGACAATAGCATTAGCACCCTAGGCACAAAATGCTGCAAAATCGGTCAAAACGAAAAAACGATGCTTTAACACACCTGCTTGCAGGGGTAAACAAGTCTTGTAGCCTTATTAAATAAATGAGCTGGTATTTTTGTATCCTCAGAAAGGCTTGAGTTCAATGTGCTCTCGGCACTTTTCTGCGTAAGAGGCAGGGAAACTCAAATTATAGAAAGCAAACACTTTTTGTGCAAATTCTAAGAGATGGGCATCAGGTTTAGTAGAAAGGAATTCTAACGCTATACGCTCAGCAGGGAAAATGGGAGATAAGCTACAGATTCCACGCATCACACGTACAGCTTGACGTGCAATGGCAGGCGCAGGATCTAGAATCTGAACAGAAGAGGGCAAGATACGTTCCAGAGCAGGACGCAATAACGGGTAATGCGTACATCCCAATACCAGACGATCTATCTTTTGGGCAAGAAGCGGTGCAAGAAGCTTCCGTAAAAGCTGCTCTGCCTCTTCGGAGTCGGCACGTCCACTCTCTACAATTTCTACCAACCCCTCTCCCACCACCAAATGCAATTGAGCATGACGTGCACACGCTGCAGCTGTTCTTTGGAACAAAGCCCCCGAAAATGTTCCCAACGTAGCCAACACCCCCACATGATGCGTCTGCGAGGTGAGTGCCGCAGGTTTTATTGCAGGCTCCATTCCTATGAAAGGGACATTGTAGTGAGTACGCAATTGCGCTATCGCCGCAGCCGTGGCAGTGTTGCAGGCAACAACTATTAGCTTACAACCCCGCCGCAGAAGGTAGTCTACAATGCCAAATAATCTGCTGCGCACCTCCTTAGCAGGACGCGGACCGTACGGACACCATGCCTGATCGGCGAAGTATAAAAAAGGCTGATCGGGCATTGCCTCAACCAGCCTTACTAATACCGTTAAACCGCCTACGCCCGAATCTATTACACCAATCGGATTTGTATCGGTTACAACTTCCATAGTTTCGTCGTAAGAACGCCTAACATTAAGCGACTTACTTAACCTTCAATTCCTTTTGTACCTTTTCAAGAATGTCCTCGCTATCGGGCGATACATAGAGCAAGAAACCCGCACCCTTATCAAACACGTAGGTATATCCGTTCGCTTTACCAACCTTCTGAATGGCAGCATTCACCTCGTCAATGAGCGGTTGCAATAGCTTGCCTTGTTGTGTCTGAAAATCGCGCTGTGCAGCTTGTTGAAATTCATTGGCACGTTGCCCAAGTTCTGCCAATTCCTTCTCTTTAGCCTCACGTACCGAAGGCGTAAGCGACTCACGTTTTTGGGTATAATCCTGCAACTTCTTGTTGTATTCTACCTGTAGCTGTTCGAGCTGGTCGTAGAGGTCTTGTTCAAATGCCTTCAGCTGCTTCATAATCGTGTCGTGCTTCGGCATCGAGGTTATCAGAGCTTGGCTATCAATATGTGCGAACTTCGGGGCTGTCTGTGCCATCAACTGTGTAGCCATGCCTGCCAAAAGCAACGCAACTAGAAAAACTACTCGTTTCATTCCTATGTATCAATTACTGCAAAACTTTTACTTTGTCCGCAAACTTACTAATTAAAGCCCAATTTGCGAAGCACCTCATCGCTCTTATCATAACGAGGGCTACTGTAGAGTATGCTTGCAGAGGCAGCAACATCAAAGATTGCTGCATAGCCACCTTCGTTAGCTAATTCTTTTACCGCCGCAAAGACCTGATCTTGGATCGGTTTTATGAGTTCTTCTTGCTTTTTGAAAAGCAATCCTTCGCGCCCGAAGTACTTTTGTTGTAGCTCTTTTACCTGCGTTTCGGCATCAACCAGTTCCTGCTGACGTTTTTGACGCTTCTCGGGCGTAAGTAGCACCTGTTCTGCCTGAAAATCTTTTACTCGTTTCTGGATATCAGCCATCCCTTGCTCAATCTCTTGCTGATAACGTGTAGAGAGCTTTTCTATCTCTTCCTTAGCGGAACGATAGCTCGGGATCTTGTTCAAGATATACTCTGTATCCACAAAAGCATATTTCTGTGCCATGCTAAAGAAGGGGAGCAACAACATGCATCCTAACAACACAAACAATTTATGTGACATCTTTCTTTCCTTTCTTTTTAACTTGGTTTCTTTATTCTTCAAAAGGTGATTGCTGTGCTAAGGACATCCCTCTCAGCCATCCTATTTCGATACTAAAAGCTCCGTTTTAGGCTACCTAGGTTTTCTTCTAGAGAGGCATTCCTATGAGGAAGTGCGGCTGCCATTTGTTGGCACTAGAATTTCCAGGCACTGCGTCAAAGCCATAGCCAAGGTCAAAGCCAAGCATACCAAATATAGGGAGGAAGACACGGAAACCAGCCCCTACCGACCGATAGAGCTGGAAGGGGTTAAATTGGTTCAGTTCGTACCACGAATTTCCCGCATCAGTGAATACTAAGGCATAAACACTGGTTTGAGGCTTCAGCACAATGGGGTAACGGAGCTCTAAGGTGAACTTATCATATACGTTAGCCATACGCACGCCACTCCCTACGGTCGGGGTGAGCGAACCATTGGAATAACCACGCAGTGCGACAGACTCGCGCCCATAAATGAAGTTATTGCCCGAGAGACCATCGCCACCGAGATCAAACCCTTCAAAAGGCGAGTACCCCACATTCTTGTTGTAGTAGCCTAAATAGCCAAACTGAGCATTGAAATGAAGCACGAGGTCGTCAATAACCGAGGTGTACCACTGCGCACGCGCTGTCCATTTGTGGTATTCAACCCATCGGTAGCGTTCCTGCGAGGTCATAGTAGGCGAGGTATAGTCTTTCCCGTTAATATAGGAATATGGAGGTGTTAATTGGAGCGAGAGGGAGAAGTTAGACCCTGTACGGGGATAGATGGGCTGATCGACCGAATTTCTCCCTAAAACGAAACGCATACTCATGTTGTTAGCAGTACCATTGGTAAAGAGAAAATCCTGCTTCCAGTTACGCAGTTTGTAATTCTGATAGGAGAATTCGGTATAAAGCGTGAAATAGTCGTCAGGCCATTTCAGACGCGTTCCCAACCCTATTGCTCCTCCAATAATTCGGAAATAATCATCGCTACGCCGCCACACCCACTTCGAATAATCGTACACCGAACGGTAGAAAGAGACTGAGAAATTATTTGGTTTGCTACCACCAAGCCATGGTTCTGTAAAAGAGACACTCATGGCACTGTACTGTGTCCCATTAGATGTAACACGAATGCCTAAACTTTGTCCATCGCCTGAAGGAATCGGTCGCCACGCATTTTTTTCAAAAATACGTCCTAGACTAAAGTTCGTAAAACGGAGACCGAGCGAAGCAACGAAGACTCCGCCACCCCACCCCGCCGAAGCTTCGAACTGGTCGCTCTGTTTTTCTTCTACAGTATAGTGAAGGGTTACGGTACCATCCTGCACATTGGGTTCAGGTCGCACTCCGTTTTGCATCAGTGCTTCTGGCTCAAAGTAGCCTAAGTTTGCTAACTCACGGAGCGAACGGATCACGTTTGTTCGGCTGAAGAGATCGCCAGGATAGGTTCGTAGTTCGCGACGAATAACACGTTCGCTTGTACGCGTATTGCCATGAATTTCAACATCGGTAATCGTAGCTTGCGGTCCTTCAAAAATGCGCATCTCGAGACTTACCGAATCATTGGCTACATTTGTTTCTACGGGCGTAACGTGAAAAAAGAGATAACCGTTGTCCATATAACCTGTACTAACGGAATTCTCGTCAATCTGTAAGCGCTTCTCTATGAGAACTTGGTCGTACACATCGCCCTTCTTCATGCCAAGTAGCTCAGAAAGCACATCAGAACGATAAACGGTATTACCCACCCACTTTATATCACGAATGTGATACTGCATCCCCTCTTCAATCTTTACTCGGATGCCTACGCGGTTGTTCGGGAGAAGATAAACCGAATCGGACACTACGCGTGCATCACGGTAGCCATGCTCATTATAGAACGAAATGAGGTTTCCTAAATCGTCACGGTACTTATCTTCTATATATTTTGCACCACGAAACGGATTCCACCAAAGGCGTCGCTTGGTATCCTTGAACCCTTTTTTACGCAACTTGGCATCATCAAAGGCATGGTTGCCCTCAAACGAGATTTCCTTTATTCTGACCTTTTTTCCGCGGTTTATGACAAATGTTACAATTACTGCATTGATCGAGGTGGTATCCACCTCTTGACGCGCACTCGCTTGCACATTCCAATGACCTTTTTCGTAAAAATACTTCCGTATTACGCGGAGCGCCGCGTCTATATTCGATGCCGTGGCCTGTTGTCCTATCTTGAAACTTAGCTTATCGTTAAGATCTTCACGTTGCGATTTTTTAATTCCTTCAAAACGGATGTCTGAGGTTCGTGGTTGCTCCTTCAATTCAATACGTAAAACGGCATTGTCGCCCTCTATTTTGGCGACACTTACCTCTACACTAGAGAAAAGGTTTTCCTTGCGGAGTTTTTTTACAGCCTTTGTAATATCATTGCTCGGCAACTCTATGGTATCTCCGACACGGAGTCCGCTTAACTGGACGAGAACATCTTTCTCAAAGAACTGAACACCAACAACCTCTATGTCCTTGATGTTATAGCGCTTCGGAGCACTATAACTAAACGACTCTACGTCTTGCCCCCATACCGTGGTTAGCGAGAATACAACCCAGAATAAGGATAAGATTAGTGTTCTTCCACTCGAAATTCTCACCAGACGCGCCCACAATTCGCACATGCTCCCGCTATCCCTTAAAAAAATATACAACGCCCAAAGTTAATATGAACTGTATTTACTGCAAAAAAGAGGCTAATCAGACACCTCCAAAACGTCGTTTCCGATTTTTGTAATCGGAAACAGCAGCAAAAAAATCGTCTTTACGGAAATCTGGCCAAAGAATTGGAAGAAAAAGCAATTCGGCGTACGCAATTTGCCATAACAAAAAGTTGCTTATTCGCTGTTCGCCACTCGTCCGGATCACGAGTTCAGGATCAGGCATCCCTTTAGTATAAAGGTGCTTCTCTATACTTTCTTCCGTCACGTCCGCTCCGCGGAAATTGCCCAATTCTGCTTCATGTACTAGCTCCCGACATGCATGCAACAGCTCCTGTCGTCCTCCATAGTTCAGTGCCAAGGTAAGAACCAGCTTTGAACCTTTTTCGCTGTCTCTCATTGCTTTACGCAAACCTTTGCTTAAA
The DNA here is from genome assembly GCA_963552845.1 of uncultured Bacteroidia bacterium. GTDB lineage: Bacteria > Bacteroidota > Bacteroidia > Bacteroidales > CAJPTX01 > Bacteroides_D. Next base: position 7,219 of record CAUVMY010000007.1, on the reverse strand, counting down.
AGATCGGGCAGCCCCGCCAAATCGCCAATCACGTTGAAGCGCACGCCTTGTTCAATCAATTCCGCAATCTCTTCTTGTAGCGTATTTGAAAGAAGCTCGAGCAACATCGTCACTTCTGTACGCGGACGTCGCCAATTCTCGGTACTGAAGGTGTACAGAGTAAGGTACTCGATGCCTAACTCTAAAGCAGCCTCAACAGCCTCACGGACAGGCTTTCTTCCATTCTGATGCCCAAAGGTACGATCCTTCCCACGCGCCTTGGCCCAACGTCCGTTTCCATCCATTATAATGGCTACGTGACGGGGTGTAGGAAGTAGAGCTTGCGAAGCCGATTCTCTCATCACTAGTTGTAAGCTGCACAGCGCTGGATACTGAAAAACACTCTATACGAACAAGTTACAGAGAGCATCGGAATCCAATCCTGATTGTGTATGCCCCAAGTTCCATCATTAGTCGGGATGTTTTTGTAACCATCCAGTTCGTCGCGGTACATTTTCAGAAAACGCAGTTCACCCGCGACCGTTAAACGATTCCCTAAAGCAACTTTTAATCCCACTCCCATGGGCGTATAGATATGCATACCTCCACCACTCGCGGCCAACGCGCCAAGACCAAAAGTCGCATACGGAGCGATGTATTCGTCGTTGTAGCGTTTCTGCGCCAAGATATTTACAATAAAGGGTAGAAAATTGATTTCCACATTGGCATCAAATCCAATCAGGAAACGATTGAATTCCTCAATGCCTTTTCCATTCGTAATAGGTAGTGCGTAGCGGGAAGGATCATAGCGCCCGCTCACATTGCCTCCAAAAAGATTCAGACGTGCTGCATAATACTTGTTGAAGGTAAAACGCGCCAAAAGACCTAGATTGACACCCAGTTCACGCGGAATGGGGGACAAGTTGAGATCGCCCGTATACCCCGTGAGTCCACCACCTCCGCCGAGATCCCATCCCAAATTCCACTTTTCAGCATGGACTGAGGAAAAAAGAGCACATAGTAAGAACAACAAGAGGACTATGCCCCGCAACTTCATCGCTTTCTGTTTCACGTAATTCACAAACCTAACGCCTACCACATTAGGTTTAGTATAATTCGTCAATTTGCAAACGGTAAGCGCTGCCCTCGCATATTTACTGTGCGGGATATAGGGCGACTTATGTAAGAAAACTGATAAATAGGTCGCCTCAATACCCACGACGTTCGCTTTGCGACAGACGAGCGCGTTTTAATTCGCTTTTGCAACGGATTTTAGGTTGCTTGCCTAAGGTTTTACCTCGTAGTTTTTAAGTGCATTATCTTTTCCTACGAGGAGGTTGAAAGCAGCTTGATTTCTTACAAAAGCGCCTATACTAAAGGGCGAATTGCCCTCAAGCGGATACCCTGCAGAGATATTCCCAGATGCATTAACAAGCCAGATGCGTTGCAACGAGGGCGAGAAAATACCCACACGTATGTCTTGCTCACTAAAACGGAATGTCTGAAGCCAATTTCCCAGCTCGCCGTCAAAAGTAGTACGATAGAGTATGTTGCCAAGCTGGTTTACGGCTATTAGCTCTTTACCGCGTGTATAGACGAGTTCCAGAACACCGTCGCCATTCAGGTCTGTAAGCATCCCCGTGCTTCCACTTCGCCAAGATGGGATGGCTATACGACGTACATCGCCATCCACTGCACTGATTATACATAAATCTCCTTCCTCGCTAACGGTTACTACACGAGGCGAATTGCCGAATTCTACCCCCAAGGGAGCGCCATAGGCGCGAGAAACGCTACTCTTTGTACGCATGCGTTCTTCACCTCTACGATTCAAGAAATAGAGACGGCTAGAATCGGATGCAATTATATAGTCCTTATTACGTGACGAGAACCAAACAAGCGGATGGTTTGTACTCGTTTCCATTTGCGGGGGTGCGAAACCTTCCACACGCCTACCAGTCCGATCGTACATGTAGATACGCCGATTAGCACAACTAACCACAAATCGGTAATCTCGTTTTCCTTCGTAATCAAATATGGCAAGCGGAGCAAAGGTTGCAGCGGGTAGACGTACAGGAAAGCCGTCGACCATATTCCCATTTCTATCCACCGCATAGAGTTTATTTTTGGTGCAAAAAACGTATTGCAGCTTATTGTTATGATACAAATCTACCTGTCTCGGCGAGCCCAAAATATCTCCCTCTAGCTGTGCACGCCACAGAATGCGTCCCTCAGCATTGAGTAGGTATAGTTTCGCATTTTCATCTTGCAAGAGCACTTCTCGCGCCTTGGTATTATGATTGGAAACAAAAATCGGTCGCCCTTTTATCGAAGCATCGAGGCGCGTTTCCCATCCCGTCGCGACCGAACTACGCGGCTTAGCTTCACTTTGCTGAAAAATTCCGTTATAGAAGAGTATTTTACCCGCTCCGCTTACTTGTACTACGAGTCCTGCTAGGGAATTCACGAGTCGTGCGCCTCTTCCGTTTCTTAATGGACTCTGCGTTGAAAAAAAAAGTCCCGCAAAATCTTTTCGCAGGTTGGGTACACTGTAATACATGAAGTTGCATTGCGACTGTAGTCGCTCTTTTATCTCTTTCCAAACAGGAGAGTTCTCGAGAGTAGCAGCACGCAACTTAGCCAATGCAACACGTTCTATGGCGTTCATGGTACTCGCAAAAACAATGTACCGATCTACCACGGCATAATACCCCCCCACATCACTAGGGAAAGGTGTACCAAAATGTTTCTGAAAGTAATCGGGGTGCGTGGATGTGGCAATGGTTAGTTCTTCGTCTTTATCAATTCGGAGGGTGTGTAAATTTTCGTGTGCTTCAAATCCATCTAGCTCCGAACGCAAAGTCCCAAAAGCATGGCTAGTACTGCGTGGCGCGAGGACTAGTAGCCAATTACCTACCCCATTTTGCTCGTCCCAAGCAAGTGTCACTTCCTGTATCTCTGCACGTGCTATAAGCGTTTGCGACAATTCGGCAGAAGTCCCCAATTGGGGAGCAAGCTGCGTATGTAACCGTTCGGAATTCCGATCTCCCCAACGCAAAAAAACGGGACATGTCTCTGGGAGAATACTTGGAGAACTTACCACCGAGCTTTTAGCATCGGCATACTTATTACTCAAATTCTTATTTTCACGCTCTACCGCCGACAAGCCTTGTACCGATAGAGCGAGTCCCTCCTGTGACACATCAAGCCCAATCCATGCGCACCATTTTGCACTTTCGGCAACTAAACGCTTCCAGACTCCGTTCAACTGCAATGCCGTATAGGGCGAATAGCGAGGGAGCTGTAGGAAGGCATTCCATGGCACATTGCGACTGCTTGATTGAAGCACTCGCGCAAAAGCCGTTTCGTGTAGCAGATTATGCTCAGCGGAAGCCATACGTAAAGCATTCTCGAGAAGAATACGTGACGTAGATAAATAGCAGAGATTCTCTTTACTCGCTGCGTGCCAAGTTTGAGCATTACTCCTTTCATCGAACGTAAAGGAAACGATCTTTGTGCCTTCGTATACTTGTGAAGCTATTGGGATTGCACGCGGGAAGAGAGCTCCCATTACCTCTTCTGGTTTTACTACATTGCTTGTGAGTTGGATCACGGCAAGCGAGGAAAGCGTCTTCTGCCCCATGGAATGCCACGACAGAGCGCTTTCACCAAGCGCTACTGTGCCTAAAAAATCGGGATTCTCAACGCGTAACGAATCAAAAGCGCGCGCCATCTGCCGCAACAGATGCCCTGGTAATGAAGAACCCAGTATAGACCACAACGTATCTAGGGAACGCTGCTGCTCAAGAAGTTCGTTCCAACTATTTATACGCGCTATCAGCAGGGCATCTGTAGGGATGGTAGCCACAGCAGCGTTCTCCTGCACGGCAGCATTACGCACCAAAGGAGAGAGGATTAGTAATCCCCCCAAACTAGCTATTACAATACACACAAGTACTATAGTGCGCCTCACCTCAACGTACCTCCCCCTTTACACAAAAATACTATAAAATAGAGCGGTGGGGTGTCTTGGCAGAGACTATGTTGCTTGAAGCCTTTACGCTAAAGAGAGGATATCTGCAATAAGCACTCGCTTCTACCTCATTTTCAATACTTTGTGTTTTATGCATTCTGAGAGTATCTAAAGAGGTATATACAAAATTTCTGTTTTACACGCCTCACATTGACATCCCACAGCAAGCATGTCCTGGGTACACCGTACAAACAAAGCATTTGGGAATAGTAAACGCAGCTCATAAAGATACGATATGCTGCTCAGAAGGTTAAGTCTTCTCTCAAACCTGTCAGAAACATTATATATATCAATTTGGTTATCAGATGATTAAATAGATGTATTCCGTAAATTGGCGCGATTTTTGTGTGTTTACTTGTGGTTCTCTTCGTATTGCTTTGCGCCGAAGCAAAGAATCAGGGGGAGAAAAATACAATGCAAAATAGAAATTTGACACGGGGGAACGCGCTACACAATATCATTTCATTTGCACTCCCGTATATGCTTGCCATGTTTTTGCAGATCCTTTATGGAATGGCAGACATGCTTATCATTGGACAATACTGCAGCGTAGATATCAGTACTGCGGTCTCTAACGGAGCGCAAATTATGAATATGCTTGCCGTGGTGTTACTAGGGCTTACGGTAGGCACTACGGTACTTATTGCACGTGCTGTAGGTTCACAGAAGCTTAGTTCGGCAGGGCAAATTATAGGGAATACCATTTCCCTATCTTTAGTTGTTTCAGTGGTTTTAACGGTGCTCCTCGTCTTCCTACGAGCCGACATTGTACGTTGGCTAGATGTCCCTACAGAAGCTGTTAGTGAGACCATTACCTATCTAACCCTCTGTTTCGTGGGTATACCGTTCATATTGGGCTATGACGTTATATCCTCAATCTATCGAGGTCTCGGAGACTCAAAACGTCCGCTCTACTTCATCGCTATTGCTTGTGTAACCAATATCTTCTTAGATATTGTCTTCATCGGTTATATGCATCTTGGGGCTACAGGGGCTGCTTTAGGAACCATAGTGTCGCAGCTCGTGAGTGTTATAGTTGCTTGGTGGTCAATACGTAAACAGGAGGTTATAGCACAACTGCGACTAATAGATTTGCGATTTAAGCACAATGTACTGAGCAGTATTCTAAGAGTAGGGCTTCCTATTTCATTGCAGGACGGCTTTATTCAGCTCTCCTTTATAGCCATCATGATTATTGCAAACCACCGAGGTATGACAGATTCTGCCGCGGTAGGTATCGTAGAGAAATTTATTGGTCTTCTTTTCATCATCCCTTCTGCCATGTTAGCGAGCGTTTCAACCATTGTGGCACAAAACTTAGGAGCTGAACGTCCGCTGCGTGCCCGCATCACACTATGGTATTCTATTTTCATATCCACCTCTGTTAGCCTCGTCGTGGCACTTTCCTTGCAGTTTTTCCCACAGCATATCGTTGCTCTGTTTACGAGTAACACAGATGTTATTCGCTCAGGGGCAGAATATTTGCGCGGCTTTGTATGGGATTGTGTATTTGCAGGCGTTCATTTCTGCTTCAGTGGCTTCTTTACAGCCATGGGGCTTTCCATCCTCTCTTTTGGGCACAACTTCCTATCAATCGTGCTGATCCGAGTCCCCATTTCGTACATCGCATCTATTTGGTATCCCACTACGCTCTACCCCATGGGACTTGCGCCGACCTTGGGGTCGATCTTCTCCGTACTGGTTTGCAGTATTGCCTTCGTAGCCTTGAAGCATAGCAAGAAGTATGGCTGGACATCGCGAAAAAGACCAACACTGGCGACATAAAATTGTAGTTTCACCAACACCTAGATCAGTACATACGCTAGGAATGAAACTGACCTAGAGGCTGTCGGTAACTTGTTAGATTATCGCCTTTTGCACATTCCTACGAGGGATTTACAAACTGCTCTCAATTTTCTAACACAGCGTGTTCTCCTAGTCGTAAATTCAAGTTCCTAGAGAACAGAATTAAGAAGCTTATCTCTAGTTCAATCTCTTTACGCACATTGTGCGAAAGGATCAAGACCAAGAATGGAGCAATTGTTCATGTATTCTCTTTGCAGATAGAGCTGTATCTTTCAGATAGAAAAAGGTTTACAAACGATCCTCTTCCCCTTTTGTCAGGTTCTTCATTACAGACTATTCGTCAAGCTCAGGCATATTTCATTGGCACTTTGAAAGAATACGCAAGCTTAAACATTTTGTGCACACTCACCCTAAGAACGCTGCGCGTATGTTGTACTGAGCAAACCGCAAGCAGCATCGATATCCATACCCCGCGAAGCGCGAATGGTGGTGTGTACGCCTCCGTTATTCAGGCGGTCGCGCATACGAGCTAGCACCATATCCTTAGGGCGTGCAAACTCAGCTCCGTCGTGCGGATGATAGCTTATCAGGTTTACAAGACAGGGAACAGGGCGCAAAATTCTTATAAGTTCCTCTGTGTGACGTGCAGAGTCATTTACACCAGCGAGTACCACATATTCGAAAGAGAGTTTGCGCTGTCCGCGCCAGTTTACTGTACGGAGAAGAGTGAAAAGATCCTTAAGAGAAAGTCCGCCACTAGCAGGCAAAAGCTCGCGGCGTTCGTCTTCAAAAGGTGTGTGTAGGCTTATGGCTAGGTGTGCTTCACTTTCCTTCAAAAAGCGCTCTAAACCTTTTCGTACTCCTACGGTCGAAACCGTAATACGCCGCGGACTCATTGCCATTCCCCAGTCGGCGGTGAGCACTTGGAGTACGCGCAGTAGTTCGTCTATGTTGTCTAAGGGTTCGCCCATACCCATGAATACGAGGTTGGTAAGCTCAGCACTTTCCTCAACACTCAGAATTTGATTGAGTATTTGCGCCGCCGACAAGTTGCCACCCCACGGTTGTTGCCCTGTAGCACAGAACTGGCAATGCATTCTACACCCCACTTGGCTAGAAACACAAAGCGTTCGGCGGTCTGCATCGGGTATCATGGCTGTTTCTACAGTACGCCCCTCGTTGGCCGCAAAAAGGTACTTACGCGTTCCATCGCGCGAGGTTCGCACCTCCAACGGGGCTGAGCGTCCTAAGGCATAATTTTCGTTGAGATCCGCACGAAGGGTTTTTGAGAGATTCGTCATGGCATCGAAGGTCGCGACATGTTTCTTGTACAACCACTCGCACAACTGTTTTGCCGTAAAGCGCGGATAGTGCTCTGTAGCAACCAACGCCTGCAATTCG
>CAUVMY010000006.1:0-16564 GCA_963552845.1 uncultured Bacteroidia bacterium | reverse complement strand
AACCTCGCCGCATGGCGCGGGTGAGTCTCGTTAGCCCAATGTAAAACGTTGGGCAGACAGGCGCGCATGTGATGATGCACAAATCTCATTACAATACGCACGGGGTTTTACCACCGTGCTAAAAAGACTCGCCTCATTAAGGGGCTCAAATAGAACCCCGCCGAAGGGCGGCGGTGAGTATTGTTAGCCCAATGTGAGACGTTGGGCTAGAAAACCAATTAAAAAAACGGGCATCGTCGAAGGCGATACCCGTTGTATTTATTAGCGTCGTAGCATGGCGCGACGCTACAATCGCAATACTATCTGAAAATGCGCGTTGCGCATTTTACGGGCGAGGCACGCCTCGCCCGTAAAAGTCTCATTATCTTTCTTTTACGACTGTAATTGTCTTCGTTGCACCTCTTTCTGCTGCTAGACGCAAGAGGTAGAGACCAGAAGTAAGATCGATTGTTTCAATCACTACCTCACTACCAGCCATATTGCCACTACGTACTACAACACCTTGCGCATTGAGTAAGTCATAGTGACCCATTGCACCGTTGCATACCAAACGAAGCTGCGTTGTAAACGGATTGGGTGCTACGAGCACGTTAGCCAATACGGTATCGTCAACAGAAGTAGTCCTTTCAAACACAGCCTTCACTTCAACATCGGCTATTACTGTGAACTTACCGTCTGCCGAGATGTCCTGCGAACCTGCCGTCAGACTCTTCAACTTCCAGCCCGTCCTAGGTGTTGCCACTGCCGTGAGCTCAGTACCTGCGGGAACAGCTTTCAGTTTACTTTCTTCAATGCCTGTTACCTTCAGTTCTCCTTCGCCTTCTTTCGCAAGCGTTATGGCATAGAGCTTAGGTTGCGGCGCACCCTCTTTTTCAAACACAGCCTTCACCTCAACATCGGCTGTTACTGTGAACTTACCGTCTGCCTTAATATCAGTTGTACCAGCCATCAGGCTCTTCAGTTTCCAACCGTCACTAGGAGTTGCCACTGCCGTGAGCTCAGTACCTGCGGGAACGGCATTCAGTTTCCCTTCTTCAATGCCTGTTACCTTCAATGTACCTTCACCCTCGTGTGTAAGCGTTACAGCATAAGTCTCGAGTACCGATTTAAACGTTGCTGCAATAGTTAGCTGCTCGGTAACTCTAACCCTGAACTGGTTATCGTGCACTTCTGCAAACTTATCGTTGCCATTTACAACAAAAGTTGCCAGCGTGTAGTCAGCCTCGGGCTGTACATTTATCACAAGCTCCTCGTCATGTGCCACATTACCGCCTGACACGAATTCAGCACCTCCTACAAGCGCTTTCAATGCACCGCCCGCCTCGGCACTAAAGGTAACCGTGTACTGAACACGGTCTAACTGTACCTCTTGTGCGAGATCAGTTGCACCTACTGTCAACTCAAGCTGTTTCTCGGCATAGCTAGCAGCTACAATACGAACTGAATGTGTCTTATTGGCTTCAAGTGTGAAGACGACCTTCCCCTCTGCATTGGTCTTTTGCATTGGGAATGTACCTATGGTCACTTCTGCCTCTTCAACAGGCTGTGCCTTTGCACCAATTACGGTAAGAGTCACCATCACGCAATTTTGTAACTGCTGTGTCTTCAGATCCAGAACGAGGTTCAAATCATGGTCAGTCACTTCTAGGCTATTTGCCAAGTGCTGGTAACCGTCCGCAATCACTTCATAACGATATGTGCCCTGAGGTAGCATAACCGCTACTTTACCTTCCGCATCTGTTCTAAGCACATCGCGCCCTAATTGTACCAATGCAGCAGCCACTGGAACTCCATCCGAAGTTACTGTGAAACGCACTGTATGCTCAATCTTCACAAAAGTTGCAACTAGCTCCATGTCGGCAGTTACGTTCTTTATCAAACGTTCTGCTTGTGTTGAACCGTTCTCCCAACGTACAAAGCGATAACCAGCATTGGGTACAGCCACTATAGGTAGAGCATCCGCCCCGCTTAGTACTTCCTGTTCTGTTCCTTCTACTCCATTGACCGTGAACTTTCCTCCTTCTGCCAAAATAGCCTTATAGCTAATACGCAATTTGCTGAGACTGCGGAATTGTGCTGTATAAGTACTGTTCTGTACAACAGGGACAGATATACTCAACTCTTTATCCGTACTCCCCGTTTCAAGCCACTTTACAAATTTCCAACCGTCTTTTGCCTTCGCATATACGGGGTCGGGCGTAGCGCCTGCTGTTACCATTACTGGCGATGCCACTGATTGATTATTCTCATCTACGAACTCACCTGCCTCGGCTGGTTGTGCTACATAGCTAACAGAATATTGCTGAGCCGCATCCTTTGCATAAACGGCGATATTATCCAATGATAGAGAATAATCATTCAGAGCAAAGTAATTCCAACGGAACTGTATCCACTCATTCGCTGCGTACGTTGCTTGTTCTATCTTAACCTCTTTGCTTATGACCGCTGCGCCAAAAAAGCCTGGGCGCACATCAAATGCTTTAACCCACGTTGTCCCGTCAAACGTATATTCGAGCACGGCTTTCGTACCATTGACTGCCGAACGCAATGGGAAGAAATAGTCGAACTTTATAGCGATATCTTTACTCTGCGCCGAAGCAAGTTTATAACGAGTAGTATAAAGGGTTGTGTTCACCTGCTCCATAACCCCATAACTTGTTGCGGCAGCAAAGTAACCGTCAATCCCTTTATCTTCATTATCGTTCTTTTGCGGACGGTTGGTAATTCTAAACGCACCGCGCGCTGCCCCTTCGGAGAGTACGTACCAGCCTTTAGTAAATACCTTCTCTTCGAAATCGTTAGTTTGCGGCAGATCAGCATATTTCCCGAATTCGGCAACTAACGTAGCATCGGCTAAGATATTCTTGTCCTCACGGCGTGCCCCTAGATTGCCATCACTCCACTTAATGAAATAATAATCGGCACTCGCGGGTTCGACCTCCACAGGGGTAGCATCCTTTCCTGCATCTACTTCTTGTTTTGCCAATGCTTCACTTCCCGTCTTCCACTTGCCACCTTCGCCCAATGTATACTGCAATAGAAAACGTTGTGGACGGAATTTTGCCGTATACGTCTTGCTCTCAGTTACGTTAGCATCTATACGAGTAGCCTCTTTCTTACCATCACTCCATTCGTCGAATGCATAGCCCGAAGCGGGAATAGCACGCACCAGCGTTCCTGTTGCGCCAACAGCTAAATGCTGTTCAAGGTCGCCTACTATTACCCCATTAGGCGTAGCTGTATGCACGGCATATTTCAAAACTACGGTCGCCTTTTTAAGGGTCAAATCAAAACGCTTATCGCTTGTAAGCGCAACAAGACCTCGCTCCGTTGAATAGGAAGCTTTTTCAGCCTTCCAAATCAAATTCTCGCCTTTTGCAAAAGAGAGAAGAAGATACCCTTCCGCATTGGTTGTCCTATATACATCATTGGTAGCCACACGAACGCCTTCTATTGGTTGTCCATTCTCGTCTTTAACAACAAATTCTACTGCGACCTTTTCTTCTGACGGCAGCACCTCCAAAGTCCCTTCTTGTACTGTAATAGTGTACTCATCAGTAGTATACGACGGTGTTTTTACTTCAAGTTTGTACACACCACAATTCAACAGACCGTCATGCGCTACTGCTACGTTCTGACTGTTTTTCAGCGTATAAGCAGATTTATTCCACGGCGACGGCATTCTATAGGTATCACTCGCAGCAACTAAGCCATCGTACAAGAATTCCCAGTCTATCTTTTCACCAAAAGCCACCTTCTGGTTCAGTGTAACGGTAATCGGTTTGGGGGTTACCACAACCTTCCGCTCAGCACCTTCAGTCGCCTTATAGAGCTTATTACCGTTCTGCACAGCACGTAGCATAGTTTCACCGACCTTCGCAATCTTCAGTTTACCATTAGCAACACTCGCCACTTGCGAATTGCTACTGAGGTACGTTACAGGCAATTGAGATGTCGCTGTTGCACGCAAAGGCGAATTTGCATCTTCTACCTCCGAACCATAAGTATAGGTAAGTTGCTCAGTCGCCCAGTTCTCTATTTTCTGCTCAATAGCAAGTTTAAGCTCATAAACATGCTGAGCTCCATTAGCGGCTTCCGTAATAATAAATGCCGACTCTCGCAGGTCGAGGTTCGTCACTCTACTTTGGAACTGTGTTCCCTTATAGAAAGCCTTCGCACCCTCAGGTAATGTTACATCAAGTACAAGCTTACTTAAGTCTGTTGGAATACCCGTACTTTCGTTCACAGTAACGAGCATCTGATCGGCTACTGGGATTATAATATCTGCATTCAAGCCATTGTTTGCCTCTTTAGCAAGTTTTAGAGCAAGGGGGGCAAATTGTGCCGACTCGTCAATCCTCGCTACGAGTTTTACCGTCTCTGTAATCGTATGTCCGAAGACGGTGACGGTAGCCTTCAGTGTAACGTGCTTCGCCTCACTCAGATCGCAAACACTGCCGATAAGCGTAGAAACAGCAACGCCATTAAATTCGTACGTTGCGTTAGACCACAGCGTTTTTACCTCATCTATCGTAAGCGTTTTCAACGCCTCTGCCTCGAGTTCTTTTGGGAAGGTAACCACGAACTGCTTGTTTGTCTCATCCCATTTCCAGTCACCTATTTGATGTTTCAAACGTACTGTGTGGAAGAGCTTATCTTTAGGAATGTCCTGCCATACAGCCTTTTCGCCTGTTGCGTTCAACAAGTCAGCATTGGGGAGCATAAAATCTGCCATATAGACCTCTTGCTCTTTCTTGGCACGCGAATAGACGTTTTTAGTATTTTGCCCTTCGTTAAAACGGTATTCCGCAATTTGGTCAGTCTTCTCCAAGGTATAGACAAATTTCTCTTCATCAACCTTTACCACATCTGCATTCTTAGGTGCTTTTTTGGTAACGCGGAAGAGCGCTATCTGACCATCGAAACGGCGACAGAGTTGCAGATTTCTAAAAATAGGCACTTCTGCCCCATCCTTCTCAACCTCTACTTTCTTCCCATCCACATAAAGGTCAACATCACAGCTCCCCTTAAAAGAGCCTTCGCTTTCCTCTATGTTGTAGACTGCAACGCCTATGTGTTGCCATACGCCAGGAGTTAGGACAGGTTTCTTAGTACTCAGTAGGAGTTTGTCGCCAATAAGGAAAACCAACGACCCGTCTGCCACACCCGTAGTTGCTTCAAGACCGTAAGCAGCACGAAGTGTAACATTGTCAGCACGGAGGAAGAACGCATTCTGTGGCTTATCCATCTTAACCACCATTTCTATGAAACGTTCCTTCCCGTCGACGGGGCATCCCATTTCCTGTCCGAGTTCCTTCATATTGATGTACTCACGCTTTGACGGATTCGCACCCTCGTGCGTATATCCCAAAAGACGTATTGCCTTGAATGCATTAGCTGCATCTTTCACACAGACAACCTCAACTTCTTTCACATTATTTGCCTTGGTTGCCTCACCGCCAGCTTCATCAATTTCCACCTTTATAGTGTGCTTACCAACAGCTGACAGATCTACTTTTTCTGTAAATGTCATCGTACGCTGTCCCGAATAAGCATACAATGCATTTCTTGAGAAATCGAACTCTTGTGTAGCTTTTTCTGCACCATCTACAAAGAGCTTTGCCGTCACTTTCCCTTTGAATGCCGTATTGGAGAGGTTCTTTAATTTTATTTTCACCTCCTGCGCTGCCGAACGATCGTGTCCCGATTTACCAGCGTCGATCTCTACCAACTCAATGTCGCCAATTGTCGGGTCAGCCCCTGCAATTACATTCAAGAAGACATCGCGCATATCGCCATATACGAGTCCTTCGCTACTGCACGCACCCTTTTCTGCACTCGCCTTGTCGCCCAGAATGATACGCATACGCTTCTTTCCTTCTGTCGTAGTCTCAGGAATATTAAGTGTTAGCGTCTTGTTGAAATCGAAGTCGGTTACTGCAACTTCCGTCTTCTCATCCTCGTCAAAAAGACCGTTATCGTTCCAATCTACCCAAACAGCAAGCGCATTTTCCAACCCCTCGGTCTCATTCAAATCAAAGAAGAATTGAGCCTTTACCGTCTTGTCTAATTTGTAGATATCGAAAATACCATCCTTGCTCATATACATCAGTCGACCAGGGTTTGCAGGGAAACCATATTTACGTGCTCCTATCTGCAAACTGGCCAAATTCAAACGCTGTGTATTGGCTATACCACCCGTGAAACAGTAGCGATCGTACGCCAAAAGCACATCTAGATCGTTATCAGAGGCATCATAATCGTCTTCCGACTCTATGTACATCTTTACTACAGTACTATTGGCAAAAGGCACTGCGACTGTTTCAGGGAAGACTAATTCGTTGATACCTGGCTGTAGCGTTACGTCTCGCATACGCAAGTAGTAGGTGTTACTGCCATTCCAAACATAGAGCCCTACGTTCTCCAATGGCTTCTCAAAACGGTTAAGCACCTTTGCCGAGACCGTTACTTGTCCTTGGTCATCACTACCTAGTTTCGTACCCTGCGCCGAGACTAGCGTTACGGCATTGGCTACAGGCACATAATCTACCTTCGCTAACCAACCAGAAGCCAAGTCTGCACCATCCAACGAGATGAAATGTACAGTCAGACCACCGTCTTTTGCTTCTGAAACAAATTGCAAGGGCATGTCTGTAATATTGCCCGTAAGAAGCGCACGTATGCGCGTGTTACGAATATTCAGATCAGAAGGGACATCCGTTGTATAGATTGCCAATGCAGCCTCATGCGCTTTCGTATGGAACTCGTTGAAAGTAATACGTACACGCAGTGATGGATCGGGAGGTAGAAATTTCATCGTGGACTGTTGTCCGTCAGCATAATTGTCCAGAACACCACCGTTATCGGTAAATATTACTGGGACTTTCAGATGCATCGTAAGACGCGGATCGCGTTTGGTCTGACCTAAAAGAGGTACATTACGCACCTCTGTCTTCTCAAGTGCGACTACTTTACCGTAGTTGAGTACTGTAGTTTCGAGTATATTGTTTTGAAGCTCCTGATCTTCGGCGCACAATAGTTCAAACCTTATCTGTTTCTTCTCGCCTAATTCGTATTGTGTGGAAAGATCAAGTACAAAGTTTACATCGGTTTGTGCGCGAGCAGCCAACTTCTCAACCTTAGTAGAGGTCTGTAGCTCACCATTTACAAAGGCGCGCAACTCGAGGTTATTAGCCTCCGCATCGCTCCGATTGAGGATACGCACTTTTAGCATTTCCTTCCCCATACGTGGCTTGTTGATGGGACGTTCTATTTCTTGTAACGTCAGATCTACGCTATTGGCAAACGGAGCAAGCAAGATACGCGTTATGGCAAAAGAGTCACCCTCCTTCAAACCAGCAAACTTCAACTTAAGCTGATGTGCCATGCCCCCTTTCAGGGTGAAATACCACTGTGTGTAATCTGGACGTTTACTCTGCACGTTGTCCGAATGTGCATATTGACTGGGAAGCGCCACACCGTTGTCTTCGAGAACAAAACGAGCAGATCCTATCTTCTCAGCATCGATCAGAGCTCCTTCGATAACAAAACGCACATCGCCCTTCGTAGTCAAATCGATACTGCATATTTGGAACTCCGCCATATTGTCAGCGTTCTTCGCCTTATCAAAATATTCGGCATCGGCTAATGTGCCTTTACGCGTACTAGTTACCTTGCAAGCAAAGACATTAGAACCAGCCACTGCGCCATCGGCAAAACTTCGCGTTGCATAATAGTGGTGGATATGTTTACCTACTTCAACAATTTTAAGGAAAGGCGAAGGGGTGCGTACAAAGGTCTCGGTATACGGAAGTTCGATAGTTTGAGGCAACGGAACTGAGACCTGAGCCTGTACAGCCTTTGCACGTTGCCCGTATTTGCCTTTGGCAAGGCGAGGCGCTACTGTAAATATAGGACGCGAATAACGTTTCGCTATATCAGCAGGTATTGCCCAGCTCGTTATCGAAGCACTTGTAATGTCTTCGGCAACTATATCCCACTGCTGTGTGTCTGGGTTATTGAGCAGAACGGTGTAACCGTTTACAGCCCCAACATTGGCATCCCATGTTAGTTCCCAATTCTCGTAACCACAAGTACTGCTCTTAAGCGCCACGTTACGAATCTTTGGCGATACGGTAAAACGCTCTGTGGTAAAAGTACGCCCTGTAGCTTCTTCTACCAAACGTAGCTGTGCTTGGTCGGTCACGGTTACGTTCTTAGGAAGTGCAAATTCTTCTGTTATATCGCTTCCTTCCAATAAACGCTTATAACTCTTCCCACCGTCGAGTGTTAAGTCTACGTGGAATTTGCCCTTTACTCCCTCTAGGTAAATGAGGTAAGAAAGCTCAGCCTCTACGACCGATCCTGCACTTGGCCAAACAATACGCAGAGCGTCGCTCTCCTTTTCAAACCACCAAGTGAGTACGTATTCTTGTGCACCGTCTACCACTTTCTTTCCTTCTACGAAAAGTTCCATCTCAGTGGCTGCACCAATTTCGCTCATATCGAGCGTTACTTGCTCCATATTATTGAGCACATCGATCTTCCGAGTTGGTAATTCTTCAACCTTCCCTTTTTCCGTATTCAACACCCACGGATTATAGCTCTTACCATTGATCTTTAATACAAGGTCTAGGTTATTGATCAAGGCAGGCTCTCCGTATTCTCTTGCCTTGGCGGTTGCGGGGTCATTCCACGCTAACATCACTCTGAGTGACTTTGTTGCCGCAGGAATAGAAACCCTGTGTGACTGTTTTTGTGCGTTCTGCACATTCGCTTGTATCCACCAATTGTTCTCAATGGAATTCAAAGCATGTTCTGCATTTAGAATCCCGTACCCGTACTGGAAGTCTACCCCCTTCCGTCCAGCATCGTCAGCCGTATTGGCTACAAGAGCACGCAGTAGGTCATTTCGGATTTCCTGCCCACGATAGATCTGTTTGAAACGCTCTTGAAGCAGTGCAAGATGCCCTGTAGCCACTGGGCACGCCATAGAGGTTCCGTTTTCGCGATAGTAATATCCCAAAGCCTCAGTACTCAGTACCTGATACCCTTTTGCGGCAACCGTGGGGAAGACTCGTCCGTCATCTTGCGGTCCGAAAGAGCTAAAAGAGGTCATCGAGCCATCGTCGTCAACTGCGGCTATATTGATCACGTTCTTCGCTCTGCGCGGCGCTAAACCATAATTGGGTACTCCCCACACTTCCTCCGATTGCGTAGGACACCCCTGTTGGTCATTCCCTGCCGCAAATACATGCGTCAGCGTAGGTTCGATAAATGTTAGACGATCCAGCTCATAGTCGCTTGAATAATTGATTATAGAACGGAAAGAAAGACAACGCCCAGAAATGTAAACTCCGTAGGAATTCTGTGTGAGCGTTATTCCATACTTGTCTCGTGTTATGGCCATTTCTTGTTGCTGGCTCAACCCATTAGAGCCCACGTTAAAGTTCCACGTATAGGCTTCTGCCTGAGGCGCCATCCCCGTACCCAATGGGTCTATAACACCTGCACTAAGCACCGACCCTGCAACGTGTGTTCCGTGACGCGCATTAGCACCGTGAACTTCATATTCTTGCGTGTGGATGCGATTACCAAAGTCGGGATGCCAAACCACATTTCCGTCCCAAATCCCGATACGAATGTCTTTTCCCGTCAAACCACGCCCACCAAATGTTGTAGGCGTGTTGAGCACCGAAGCGCGTCCCAGTGCGCGTGCCGTATAATTATTAGCCTCAAGGGGAGGTTCTGCTGGGGTAATGGTTAGTACCCAAGGGAGAGTTGCCAACTTAGCAATATTCTGCTCAGCAATCTCTAAAGTACACGTGCCAAAGAGTTCGCTTAAAGATACTACTTGTGCCCCTACCTTGTGTAGAGCCTCTTTTACCTCCGTTGTACTAACAACGGGACTATACCACAATGTAGCACGGATACGCCCCTCAGTCCCGCTAAGCAATGCTGTAAGCTCTCTATTCTGAAAAGCAGGCGATACCTTCCACTCTGGCTTCAAAGGCATCACAGAACGCAAATTCTTGCTTGCCTGTAGCTGCTGCGGGAGTACGGCATAGTAGGCGTTTGCTCCCAGATATCCTAAAAGTTTGCCACCCTTTGCCTCCCACGCTGCAACTTCGCGTTCTGAGGGTAGTTCTCGGAACTGTACTAGCACTGCTTGCTCTTTGGCAATGTCCAACGACGCCTGCCTACCACGAACTGCAATATTCGGCTCGGGTACAAAGCGCACGCCGTTGAGCTGCACCCACTCCTGCCCATAAACCCATACTGGGATTAAGAATAGCAGGAGCACAAAAGACCTCCATTTACTCATCATACTTTTACCGTTTGTTTTTTGACCGTTTTCTACAAAACAAGAATCAAATTTAATATCTCTGATAAAATGAAACATAAAACTATGCGAATCCGTATGCTAGTTTTTTAAAACTCCGATATTATCGTTTCGATATACCGCTGACAGTTAAGACAATTAAGGGTCGAAGGTTACGCGAAACGGGGTATACGGCAATGCGCCATAGCACACCGCGAATGAAATAACCTCCGAAAACATGCTATACTCTTTGATAATCAATATATTATCTCGAATTGTTCCCCCTCTGGGCACAGAGGCATTGTCATACGGTGGGTTCTATATGAGCCCCTTAATGGGGCGGGGCTTTTTAGCACGGGTCGCAGACCGACAGGGTAAAACCCCGTGCGGAAGACGCTGTCTAATTGATGCTATTAGCCCAACGTTTCACATTGGGCTAAAAGTACTCATCACCGCCATTCGGCGGGGTTCTACGAAAGCGTAGGCACGCGAGGCGTGCCTCGCCCATTAAAAATACGCCGTTGGCGCATTTTCATTTGATATCTCATTCACGTCGTGCCATGAAATAATTGTACGCAACGCAAATTATACGCGTCATGATATGACGTGGCAAGCGAGGCAGGGCTCGCTTTTACCAAAATATTGATATTTAATATGCTAAAGAACAAACCAATCAAAAACGGGCACGACCCGAAAGTCATGCCCGTTGTATTTATTGGCGGCGTGCCATGGCGCGCCGCTACATTGCGGAGAATTATTGTTTTACAACCCTATACGTCTTCGTTGCGCCATTGGAAGCAATCAGACGTAGGATGTAAATACCTTCGCTAAGTTCCGAAGTCTCAATCAACGTTTCAGCTGTCTGTAAGTACCCTGTACGCACAGTTTGCCCGTTCACATTGAGGAGTTCGTAACGATCGCCATTCTGCCACTGATGGTTGACTACACGCAACTGGTTCGCAAACGGATTAGGAGCCACTACGACCTCAGCAAAGGCAACATCTTCTACTGCCGACACGCTCTCGAAAAGCGCTTCTACCTTGATATCCCTTGTCACCGTGATCTCTGTTTCGGACTCTATAACCTCATCGTTAACCTTTAACTCTTTGAGTTTATAGCCATCTTTCGGCGTTGCAATAACCAAAATCTTTGAATCGGGTACAAGACCCGCTCCTGTAGCCAATTCGCGTCCAGCGGCATTTTTAACCACTATTGTGCCGTTTTTAGTTGGCGCAATGGTTAGCGTAAATGACGATGCTTTGTAACGCCAAGCAGCATAAAGTGTCAAATCAGAAGTTACTGCGCGCTCAAAGTTATACGGTGCTGTGAACTCAGAATCGAGATACCAACCCACAAAGATGAAGCCCTCTTTTTCAGGATCTTGTGGTTTGTCAATCGTCTGCCCTTCGCGTACTGTCACAGATGCAATATCGCCCGCACCATTTGTCTCAAATTTTACAGTGTGATATATTTCTTTCCACGTAGCATAAAGCTCTATCTGAGCGCCGTCTTCCGAAGCAAGATCTTTAACCTTAGCACCATCTGCATACACCGCCTCACCATTAGGCGTTGTTGCCCAACCGTTGAATGCGAAGGTGGTATAAACAAACTGACACTTATCAAGCGGAGTCTCTTCACCATACACTAGAGGCTGGTCGTACATCTCACCCCAACCTTCACCAGCATCAAAGTGTATGCGATAGATACTTGGTGTCCAGCGTGCGTGCAACTCTAGATCGGCTGTTACCGCATTGTCAAAATTGTACTGCGTCGCATAGTCAGCACTGGTATACCAGCCTGCGAATGCCGCCCCCAGCTTTGTAGGCGAAACAGGCTGCATTGCCTTCTTTCCGTTTAGCACTTTCTGTGCAGTAACAACTGTACCATCGTGCGTATTGAAAGAAACTGTATGCGAGCTTACTGAACCATTCTCCCACTGTGCATAGAGCGTTACAATAGCACCTGCATTCTGGGCAAGGTTGACCACCTGCATACCGTCATTGTAAAGTACCGGCGAGGTAGCCGTTGTACTCCAACCCGCAAAAGTCTTACCTGCATTGGTAAACGTATTAGCGGGTAGTGCTTCAGGCTTATCGTAAGTCATTGACACATTCGCCATTGTACCAGTCCCTGTATTTGCATCAAATGCAACAGTATAGGTAATAGGAGTCCAAGCTGCATAGAGATCAGTATTCTCCATAATCGGTTTGGACGCATCAAATGCTATGGTAGCCGCCTTATCAGTCTTCCAACCACCGAAAGTGTACCCATCACGGAAGGGGGTCTCTAGTAGCGTTAGCGTCGTCCCCTTACGGAGTACTGCACTTTCCACGTTCGAGCCACCATTAGAGTGGAAGATAACTAAAACATTAGCTGGTTCTCTAAAGAATGCCGTGTAAGTCGCATTGGCTTTTACTGCCTTTATATGCAATTCGGGAGTTCTACTTCCCGTACTCCAGCGCACGAATTCTTTCCCTGCATCTGCTTTTGCAACCACGGGTGTTGCATCCTTACCCACCTCAATCGTTTGCACACTCGTACCCTCAATTGTACCACCTCTTGTAGCAATAAACGTCACTGTATAAGCCAAAGGCTTGAAGGTTACAACTATCGTGGTCGCAGTCTTGACGGTTATATGGTACAAGCCACGCGCATCGGGTACAGCAGGAGTACCATTCACAGTAAGCGCACTCAAGAAATAGCCATCATCAGGAGTAGTCTGTACAATGAGAGCATCACCTTCAGGACACTCTTCACCACTCGTCAAAACTTTCCCCTTATTGTGAGTAACAACAAATGAACCATGTGCAGCATTCTCAAACGTAACAGGGTATGCCGTCAGCTTCTCAAACAACGCCTTGTAGGTCGCATTTGCAACAACCTTGTCTGTACGCAAAGCGGCTTTGGTATTATCATCTTCCCACTGTTTGAACTTATAACCGAACTCTGGTCTTGCAAGAACGGGGCTCGTTTCTTCGTCCTGACCCAGCGTTTGTAAAGTAAGCCCCGTGAGGTAACCCCCTTCCGATGCTGTGTACGCAATCTGATACTTATTGCTGCTCGAAGTGCGCGCAAACATCGCGTGAACGTAGGTAAATTCTACATCCTTACGAGGATTCTGCTCGCGCCCATCCGACCATTTATCGAAACGATATCCAGCATCTGGCACTGCCTTTACTTCAGGTCCCTCTGTTCCAAACGCTTGCGTCGAAGGCAGTGTCTTCGACGGATCTGTCGTTCTCACAGTTCCTCCTTTATCGGCAACATACATTACAGTAAACTGCTCTATCGTTTCAGCTTCAACTTTAATGTTATCGAAGATAGCCGCCTTGCCCCAGACATCCTTGTAATGCCACTTGAAGCGAATCTTCGTTGCACTATTGAGGTCGTCGCGTTTTAACGGAATCTCAGCACGTTCGCCTTTCGGTTTTTCCTCAATACAACGGAAGAGCTGATGCCACTGCATTCCATCCGTCGTATAGAATACGAAGAACCCTTGCGAGGGCTGTACGTTCAGCGGGATAAGATCATACTTATAGTCGAACGAAATTTTAAGATCGCCCTTACTCTTATCGAGCTTAATCCATGGGGAGATTAAATCAACCTTTACCTCCTTATCGGGACCCGTAAGCTGCGAATTGATAGCCACAAAATTCTTTGTACCTATCGTACCTATCTGCCCTACGTAACTTCTTGTAAGCTGCCAAGCGCCATTCCCCGTTTGGTCGACATTGATCCACCCTTCGGGCATTTCGTCGTATGCGTCGAAATCTTCTTTGAATGGCAATTCGCGATCAATGGTAAAGTATGCATAAACCGTTCTGTCCGCCAATAAGTTTGCATCAGCGCGCTTCGGGTCTTCCTTACCATCGCTCCAACGTACAAAACTATAGCCTGCATCGGGTACAGCCTCTACTTCTTTTGTACCATCAGGGTTATTAACGACCTCTTGCGCTTGCGTACCAATCTTTCCACCTGCACCTGCGATGTACGTAAACTTCGGGATGAAATTCGTGAAAGTCGCTGTTAGCGTAAGATCAGCCGTAATATTCTTGTCTGTACGTGGGTTGTCCGTTTTATTGTCACTCCACTTTTCAAACTTGTACCCCTCATCTGCCGAAGCATAAACTAGTGTCCCATTACCGTTTTTAGCCACCTTCTGCTCTGTCTTACCTTCGATCACGCCATGCGCACCAGCAATGTACTTAAGCGTATAGGTCAACTCTACTAGCTTAACGGTAACATCGGTTTGATTCTCTTTTTTCTTCCATACTCCCTCTGCTACCGAATAGCCTTCTTTGGAGACAATGTACTGGAATTCATCTGCCTCAGCTGTATTCAGTGCAACTTCAAAGATACCCGCTGCCGACGTCTTACCATTCAAACCATTGATTTTCACAATAGCATCAACAAGCGGAGCATCTTGAGCATCGGTTACATGGAACTTAACGTTTTGCGTGGTAGCACTTGCCACTACTTTCAGTTTACTCGTTGCTGGAGTCACCTTATAGTTACCAGATGTAATAACCTCCGTAGTATTTGGTTTCCACGTATATTCACCAATAGCGAGGTTCGTAGTTCTATCCCACTTCTGAGCACCATTGTAAAGTTCAAAAGAGACCTTACGCTTCAGTAGGTCGTCAAGAATTATTTTTTCAACTGTGCTTACAGGAGGATTATAAGCCAATTCATACGCACCTACAGGAACTGCGAATGGTATTTCAACCTCTTCGGGCGCAACGGTCACTTCGCGTGGCGTTACCACAACCGTAACCTTATGTAACTGTTCTGGTTCAACACCATTGCTCGGTAAAACAGCAGACACCTCTGTACTCCCAACGCCTGCCGCATAGAGGTTTTTACCATCTATAGCCACTATTTTGCTGTTCGCAGTACGAAGCACAACAGGAGCTTTGATAGCTACTTGCTTCCCTTCGCCGTAAGCCATTGTTGTAGGTAGCTCTGGAGCGACAAAGGCCGTTTTATTCGGTATTCGTACCACGTACGATCTACTCTGCTGTTCATTTTCTGAAACAACAGTGAAGATTGCCGACTCGCGGAGATCTACAAAAGTTTTACCTGCTTCAAGTTCTTTTCCACGATAATAAACCTTGGAGAAGTCCGAAGCTTTGTAAGTAAATCTTACAGCCGAAAGATCTGTAATGCCTGGTAGAACAAAGAACTCAGTCTGCGATACAGGAGTCTTAACCACATCTGCTGCTAAACGCAAGTTGTCTTTCTTCAAAACCGAGAGTTCTAACAGCTCACATTCGTCAGACACGTCGTATTTACCCGTAATAGTAATGGGCTTGTCAAACTTATGACCAAACAACTCATAGTAGGCAGCCTTAAGTTCGATGGTAGAACCCGAGAAATCGAATTCTGTTTCGTCAGTTATAGTCTTCCCGTTGTAGGTAAACTCCATATCAGGCCAGAGCGCCTCAACATTGAGTTTAATCTTCTTCAGATCAGAACCTTGACGGAACCAAAAACGAACCTCATTACCATTCACCTTAGCAGGACGCGTTTGCATCGGCGATGAGATGGCTTTAAGCATTTGCGTTGTTTCCTGCCAAGCACCATCTACCGCATCGTGCGCACGGTCGGTGCGAATTAGTGCATACTCATCCTCAGTATACATAGCAAGCTGATTGCCAGGACCTTCATTCAGCTGATACTCGCGCACAAGTTTAGCCGAAGCAGGAACTGCACCCTTGGCATGCTTCTTCATGTACTCTTTTATTTCTTCCTTCGTACGCGCCTTTGCCCAAACACGAATCTCGTCAATCATCCCCTCGTAGTCGGAAGCTACAAAGAGGTGCGACTTTGGCTTATTTACGAGTTCGTCAAACCCTTTGACGTTCATCGCGATCTCTTCGCCATTGATATAGATCTTGATCTCTTTCTTCTTTGTAGGATCTAGAACTACAGCAACATGCTGCCACATACCCTGTTTAATGGTATTAGGCTTAGTAGGATAGAAGAGACGCCCCTCGTTTACAATCACCACTATCGAATTGATAGGAGCCATATCCGAGTCAGGGTTATTGAAGAGAGCAACGACAATCCCCTTGCCACGGAAGAGGTGGTTAATCTCCGTCTCGCGCGGATAAATCCACGCTTCGTAGGTAGCGCCATTATGCACAAGATCAATACCACCCAAATCTCCACAATCCAACCCTTCCGTACGAGGCTGGTATTCCTTCAGATTGAGAGCATACTGCTTGCCTTCCACTGGAATAA
>CAUVMY010000005.1:0-16649 GCA_963552845.1 uncultured Bacteroidia bacterium | reverse complement strand
ACTTAACTCGTCGGCTAATGTTATGGCGATAAAGAAGGCTCTTATCAAACGCGACATTATAGAGGTGTACAATGGGCATCTGACACTTACGGATCCTGTGCTTGCCTTATGGCTTGCGCAAGAATAGGCAACTGGGTATACGTTATCTGCTTTATTGTCCTCATGAGTAGGGCTTGAGCGTGTCTTATGCAAAATTCCATACAATGCCGTATATGGATTTTCGACAGTCTTTGTACAGTTGGTGGTTTACTGTGCAAACGGCAGGTTCAATTATCAATGGTTGATTATCCACAATATTGATTTTCAATGTGTTTCAAGTTGTATTGCATTCTCGAATCCCAATAGTTGATTCATGGCGATGGAATAAAGTACTACTTTTGTGACTCAGAGGTAGGGCTGTCGATGGGTGAAAGTGAGGAGCTATGGAGAGGCATTAGTGGTGTTGCGGTGTCTCTTTGTGGGTGTGCTGCATATAGGCAGGTACGCCGATACGCTATGGCGTGCGCGGCAGGCTACTACCAAGTAGTAGCCATCTGCTGAGAGTCGTATGCCCTATCATTCTCCAGTCCTTTTAGAAAGAAGTATTGAGCTTCTAAAAATAGACCCCCACGGTACTTATGCCGATCTTACTTTTGGTGGTGGCGGTCACTCGCGCGCAATTTTAGCACAACTTGCTACAAGGGGGAGGCTCTATTGCTTCGACCGCGATGCCGAGGCTTTTACAAATCTTCCTCAAGATTCCCGAATAGTTCCCGTTCATGCTAATTATGCGCACTTAGCGCGTTGGCTGCGTTACCTCAATGCTCCTTTGTTGGATGGTGTAATACTAGATCTTGGTGTCTCCTCACATCACCTTGATGCTGATACAAGAGGCTTTTCCTATCGCTTTGATGCCCCTTTAGATATGCGTATGAATCAGCAAGGCAACGTTACGGCTAGTATGCTTTTAGCCTCCTACGAAGAGCGTGCACTTGCCGAATTGTTTCTAACATACGGCGAGCTCCGTACTGCTAGTAAACTAGCTCACGTCATTGTAGAAGAACGGAAGGTAAAACCTCTTACTTCCACTGGGCAACTGGCTGCATTGGTGGAGCGCGTTTACGGTCGAGGTGGTCATTTACCTAAAATTCTGGCGTGTGTATTTCAGGCGCTTCGTATTGAGGTTAATGCAGAGCTTAAAAGCTTAGAGCGTCTTTTACAACAGTTGCCCGAATTCGTAAAAATAGGGGGACGCGTTGTAGTCCTTTCTTACCATTCACTGGAAGACAAACTGGTAAAAAATTATTTTCGTACTGGACGTTGCTCTGGAGTACCAGAGCGCGATCTCTTTGGTAATACACTTGCTCCATTTGCTCTTTTGGGTAAAGGGGCAGAGCGTGCTCGTGAAGAGGAACAAATTGAAAATTCGCGTTCGCGAAGCGCCCGCTTGCGTGTAGGAGAGCGTATTGATGCGCTCAAGGAAGAACGCGGAAGACTGCATTAATGAGCCCTTATAAGGCATCGCAGTGTTTTTATACGGTACTAGGAGATGAATAGCGGAGCAGAGGAACAAGAAGGGGTTGTTCGCGAGGAAGCGTTAAATACAGAACCTATACAGGGCGATGCGGGACAACCAGCTGCCCAACACAAAGAAAAGAATGAAACCACGAAGCCCAATAAAAGGCAAGGTCTCTTCTCGTTTGACCTCAAGTTCTGGATTCTCGTTTGTGCATTAAGCGTGCTATACATCTCCATGCGCAATTACTATGATAAATTGTGGCGCGAAGAACAAGAGTTAGAGGAAGAGGTGAAAAACCTGCGGAGTGAGTCTATTACGCTCAATGCGAAACTCATGCATAGTAGTAAAGAATCGGAGGTAGCGAAACTGGTGCAGGAGCGGCAGCTTGATCTGGAGGAGTCGCGACGCCCCCCAGTACGGATCAAATATTACGAGCGTTAGGAGGGAGAAAAAGTGGATCAGAAAAAGCGTTCGCTCAGAGTTTTTACCGTACTCCTACTTTGTTTTGTCGCCGCAGGCTTTGCGTTCGTCGTGCGTATTTTATGGATACAGTATGTAGAGGGCTCCGAATTGCGTAATCGAGGGGTAAAATTGGCGTATAAGGAGTATGAACTCCCCGCTAGTCGTGGCAATATTTTGGCAGAAGACGGTCGTCTTTTAGCCACCTCGATGCCTGTGTACAATGTTCATATAGATATGTTGGCACAGGGCATGTCTGATTCTCTTTTTGCTGCGAATGTTGATTCGTTAGCACTATGTCTTTCACGGCTTTTTAGAGACAAGAGCGAACAAGCTTACCGTCGCGAACTCATACAACAGCGTAGTGCGGGCAATCGCTACTATCGTTTAGGAACTAGGATGATAGATTATCTCGAGTTAAAACGCTTAAAAAAGTTTCCGCTCCTACGACTGAATCGTAACAAAGGCGGTCTTATCGTAGAGCGTGAGGAGCAGCGCATGAAGCCATTGGGTATTCTGGCGAGTCGCACGATTGGGCGCGTAAATTCGGGGTCTGGAGTGGGGCTAGAAGGAGCCTACAATTACGATCTGGAGGGGAAGAAAGGCGTGCGGATCATGCAACGTTCGCCTGGTGGCAAACTCATTCCTGTAGGATCGGCAGATTATATTGCCCCACAGGATGGTTACGATATTGTTACGACGATTGATGTCAACCTTCAAGATGTGGCGACGCGCGCACTTTCCGAACAGTTGTACCGCAATGATGCCGATCACGGCACGGTCGTCGTAATGGAAGTTGCTACGGGCGAGATAAAAGCTATTGCTAATCTGACGCGCACACCAGATCGTCGCTATGTCGAGCAGGTGAATTATGCTGTTGGAGCAAGTACTGAGCCTGGGAGTACATTTAAGCTCGCTACGCTGATTGCGTTACTCGAAGATGGTAAAGTAAAACTCACCGATACGGTAGATACTGACAACGGACAATTACAGGTCTACGATCAGGTAATCTCCGATTCTCGTAAGGGGGGCTATGGCGTGCTTACAGTGCAACAAGCGTGGGAGCTGTCGTCGAATGTAGCGGTTGCGAAGCTCGTGATGAAAAATTACCAAGGGCATGCTGAGGATTTTGTGAGCCATCTTTATTCTATGCATCTGCATTTGCCACTAGATTTACCCATCTTAGGGGAAGGACGCCCTTATATCAAATCGCCTGGCGATACGCTATGGTCTGGGGTCTCCTTACCTATGATGAGCATCGGTTATGAAGTGCAGCAGACACCGTTACAAGTACTCGCTTTTTACAATGCGGTGGCGAACAATGGCTGTATGGTGCGTCCGCGTTTTGTAAAAGAAGTAATGCATCATGGGAGGGTTATCCGCCGTTACCACCGCGAGGTGCTAGTGCCTTCCATCTGTTCAAAGGCGACCATCAAACAGGTACGTCAAGTGCTTCAAGGGGTAGTGCAGTCTGGAACGGCGAAGAATTTGCAAACTGCGGTCTATACCATAGCAGGAAAAACAGGAACGGCGCAAATAGCACGAGGAAAGCTGGGATATCGTAATGCGGGGAAGACGGAATATCAAGCTTCGTTTGTTGGCTATTTCCCTGCCGACGCGCCGCGCTATTCCTGTATTGTGGTTGTGACCTCGCCTTCACAGAGCGGCTACTATGGTAACGTAGTTGCGGGACCCATTTTCCGCGAGATTGCAGAAAAGGTTTATGCTACACGCAATGAATGGTTTCCTTGGTATGATGATAGTCATAAGGGAAACTATTATGCATCTGCCAGTAAATCGGGCTTTAAGGACGATTTGGCGCGAATTTTTCGAGAGCTCGACTTAGATTATGTCGATGACGCGAATGCGAGTAAATGGGTCAATACATCGCGCAATGAAGGGAAAGTGTTTATGACGGCGCGACCTATTGTTGTGGGGCATGTGCCCAATGTAGTAGGGTTTCCCTTGTCTGACGCTATATATCTTCTTGAGAATGCGGGGCTTACGGTACGTTTTCGGGGACGAGGTTCTGTAAAGGTACAGAGTATTGCACCAGGAACTCCTGTACATAAAGGGGCTGTTATAGAATTGGAGATGAGTGTATTATGAGTGAATTAGTAAAGCACACGGCTGTGACCGATTTATTGGCAGGCGTTGCCGTGATACGGCAGCATGGTTCGTTACCAAGCGCGGTTGCTGATGTTACAGCTGACTCTCGCAAAGTCGTAACAGGTGGAGCTTTTGTGGCAGTGGCAGGCATCCAAACAGATGGGCACAAGTTTATTGAAAAAGCCATTGCACAAGGTGCAAAACTCGTTGTGCACCAACGGGAGTGCAAAAATTATAGCGAGGGTGTAGCTTATCTCCAGGTAGAAGACTCGGCGGTAGCGTTGGGAGTTATGGTCGGAAAACTTTATGGCAACCCAAGTAAACAGCTTAAGCTTGTCGGGGTAACAGGAACGAATGGTAAAACGTCGGTTGCTACTTTTCTCTACCACCTCGTCGAGCAAATGGGAGAGAAAGCAGGGCTAATCTCTACTGTAGAGAACCGAATTCACACCGAGGTAGAAGCCACTGCTTTTACTACACCTGCGCCGCACGAATTGCATGAACTTTTGGCGCGTATGGTGGCGGAGGGGTGTCGTTATGCTTTCATGGAAGTTAGTTCGCATGCTTTAGTG
The DNA here is from genome assembly GCA_963552845.1 of uncultured Bacteroidia bacterium. Classification (GTDB taxonomy): domain Bacteria; phylum Bacteroidota; class Bacteroidia; order Bacteroidales; family CAJPTX01; genus Bacteroides_D. The sequence continues at coordinate 12,011 of CAUVMY010000005.1, read as the reverse complement.
CAACACAGGGTAGCGGGCATCCTCTTTTCGGGCGGAATATTTACCAATCTCACACGCGATCATCTCGATTATCATGGCACATTACAGGCCTACCGAGACGCGAAGAAAATGTTTTTTGATGCCTTACCGCCAACAAGCTTTGCACTCTCCAATCTAGACGATCCTAATGGCACGTTTATGCTACAGAATTGTAAGGCGCACAAAGAGTACTATTCGCTTACCAATCTGGCGTATGTTAAGTGCGACCTCCTGAGTCAAGAATTAGAAGGGATGCATCTCCGCATCAATGGGGCAGATTTGTATTTGCCTCTACTAGGGCGTTTTAATGCTTACAACATTAGTGCTGTGTATGGTGCGGCTTGTCTGCTTGGCTTTGAACCAACAGAAGTGCTGCGTGTGCTCACTCTCCTGCGTCCCGTGCGGGGGCGTTTAGAGTATTGTGTAATACAAGACCGTGTTGGAGTTGTAGATTTTGCTCATACTCCTGATGCTCTTGAAAAGGTTCTAGACACTCTTACCGCAATACTTCCGAAGGGGGCATCTATTATCGGCGTAGTGGGAGCAGGGGGCGATCGCGATTCGGGCAAACGTCCGCTAATGGCTGCAGCAGCCATAAAATATTGCAAAAAGTTAGTGCTTACCTCAGACAATCCACGGCATGAGAAGCCTGAAGACATCATTGCACAAATGTATGAGGGAATACCTTCGGAACGTTGTGCAAACGTCTTTTGCAATGTAGATCGACGCGAGGCGATACGAATGGCAGTGGCACTATCTACGCAAGGTGATTTTGTATTAGTGGCAGGGAAAGGGCATGAAGCCTATCAGCAGATAGGCGACGAGAAGTTCCCCTTTGATGACGTGACGGAGCTGCGTCTTGCACTAGAACAAATACGATAAGGGAGGAAAGTTATGTTCTATCATTTGTATGTACTTTTTGAGGGATGGGATGTTCCAGGCTTAGGGCTTTTGTATTACCTCTCGTTTCGTACGGGCATGGCCTTCCTTTTAGCGCTTTTGTTGTTACTCATATTCGGTGAACCGCTTATCCGAGCGCTACGCAAGAATCAGATAGGGGAAGAAATCCGCGATTTGGGGCTTGAGGGTCAAAAAACGAAACAGGGCACTCCTACGATGGGCGGTTTGCTCATTGTGGGGGCTACACTCATTCCTACGTTGCTTTTAGCCAATCTTACCAACGCCTACGTGCTCATAATGCTCGTGGCGACTGTCTGGTTGGGGCTTCTAGGAGGTCTAGACGACTATATAAAGGTTTTTAAGCACAAGAAGGCGGGGCTTAAAGGGCGGTATAAGATTTTGGGGCAAATCGCTTTAGGGCTTTTCGTGGCGCTTATGCTTTTTCTAAGTCCAGAAACGGGTGTACGTGCGCGTAATGCGAAACCTGAAACGGTAGTAAATACTGAAGTAGTAGAAACTGTTGCGCCAACTCTCGAAAAAGATTTAACCACAACGATCCCTTTTGTTAAGAACAATGAGTTCGATTACCATTGGTTAGTACCTATAGAGGGGACTACGGGCAAAGTAGTTGCGTGGTTGATATTTGCGGTAATTGTAGTGATAATAGTAACTGCCGTATCTAACGGAGCTAATCTGACCGACGGACTAGATGGTCTTGCCGCAGGTGTTAGCGTACCGATTGTGGCTGTGCTGGGGTTGTTTGCCTATCTCTCGGGCAATGTGATTTATGCTAGTTATCTCAATATTGTGCACATCCCCAATATCGGCGAACTTATGGTCTTTATGGGGGCTTTTGTAGGTGCATTGGTGGGCTTCCTATGGTTTAATGGCTTCCCTGCTCGCATCTTCATGGGCGATACGGGGAGTCTAACTATCGGTGGGGTAATAGGCGTGTTTGCTATCCTTGTGCGAAAGGAACTACTGCTCCCCATCCTTTGTGGCATCTTCTTGGTTGAAAGCCTCTCCGTAATGCTACAGGTGAGTTATTTTAAGTTTACCCGCATACGTTATGGCGAAGGACGGCGCATCTTTCTCATGTCGCCACTCCACCATCACTATCAGAAAAAGGGTATTCCCGAGCCGCGAATTGTACTCCGATTTTGGATTGTTGGGCTTCTTTTGGCAGTGTTGACGATCGTAACCTTGAAAATTCGTTAGAAACAAACAGAAGATGGCAGAGTTAGTCGTTGTACTCGGTGCTGGCGAAAGTGGTATGGGTGCTGCCTATTTAGCGCAGAAAAAGGGCTATGAGGTCTTTTTAAGCGACTCGGGCGCAATTACCCCAGAACATAAGAAAGAACTCATCTCCTTGGGTATTGATTTTGAAGAGGGGCAACATACGGTGACGCGTATGCGAGGGGCAAAAGTGGTGGTAAAAAGTCCAGGGATTCCCGACAGTGCCCCCGTTGTTGTAAACTTAAAACAGGCAGGGTGTAAAATAATCTCAGAGATTGAGTTCGCTGCACCTTTTGCACCAACTGCCAAGTGGATCTGCATTACGGGGAGCAATGGTAAAACGACTACTACGAATCTTGTTTACGAAATTCTCCGTGCAGGCGGTTTGAATGTAGGGATGGCAGGCAATGTGGGAATGAGCCTAGCGCGTATGGTGGCCGATGGGCAGCACGATTACTACGTGCTCGAGTTAAGTAGTTTCCAGCTCGACGGGATGTTTGATTTTAAGGCAGACATAGCAATTCTCTTAAACATAACTCCCGATCACCTTGATCGCTACGATCATAAGATGGAGAATTACGTTGCCGCTAAATTCCGAGTAGCGCAGAATATGAAGCATGGCGATATGCTGATCCTGAATGCAGACGACTCAGAGATAAGGGACTACTTGACGACACACGCATTTGCGACAGATTGCGCGTATTTTTCTCAAACAGGCAATTTGCAACTGGGGGGCTATGTGCAAGCGTCTACCTTATATATTGCTCTGGCGGCAGGGGAATGGCCGATTCCCATTAGCGAACTTTCATTGAAAGGAAAACACAATGTTTACAATTCGCTCGCAGCCGCAATGGCTGCCACGCAGTGTGGTATTGCGCCAGATATTGTACAAAATGTGTTACGCACGTTCAAAGGCATTGAGCACCGCCTAGAGTTTGTCCGAGAGTGGAAAGGCGTTCGCTATATCAATGACTCAAAGGCTACGAATGTAGATTCTGCATGGTATGCCCTAGAGAGCATGACAACCCCAGTGGTCTGGATTGCGGGAGGGACGGATAAAGGGAATGACTATGCACCCTTACAGACTTTTGTGAAGGAGAAAGTGCATACGCTTATATGTCTGGGTGTAGACAATGCGAAACTAAAGCATGCTTTTGGCGATTTGGTAGAACACTTAGTAGAAGTTCATTCGGCGGAGGCAGCAGTGGCAGCGGCAGCACAATATGCGCATTGTGGTGATACGGTGCTCCTTTCTCCCGCCTGTGCTAGTTTCGATTTGTTTAAGAATTACGAGGAGCGCGGACGATTGTTTAAACAGGCGGTTGTTGCGTTATGAAAAAAGAAAAGCACTTGAGTAAAGGAAACTATTTCTTTCGCGGCGATCGGCAGATCTGGATTATTGTGCTTGCCCTCATGCTCATTTCCATTGTTGAGGTGTATAGCACAACAGCCTCGCTTGCCTATCGTATTGCGGGCGGAGATACCGAGCACTATCTCTTGAAACAGATTGCTTTGCTTGCCCTCGGAGGCATTGCAATGTTTGGGGTACATATGTTCCCTACAGGCATTTATGCTCGTCTGGTAATTCCTGTCCTCCTGATTACGGGGATATGGTTGGGCACAACGCTTGCCTTCGGGATGGAAGCCAATAGTGCGCGCCGTTGGACTCAAGTGTTAGGTGTTACACTCCAACCTTCTGACTTTGTTCGCATACCTCTAATCATTTACATTGCAATTACGCTAGCCGAGAAGCGAGAACAGCTCAAAAGCTTTTCATATGTGCTTTTCCCGCTTGTCTTCGCTATAGGGACTATTTGTGTTCTCATCCTTTTTGCCAATTTCAGTACTGCGGTACTCGTAGGGGTATCCTGTTTCATCTTGCTCATGATTGGCAATATAAAATGGCGTTACTTGCTGTACGTGTTGCTTATAGCCGTCGGTGGTTTGGTCGCGTTTATAAAATTAGCGCCCTATTTCCCGTTTTCGACACGTGTTGCCACGTGGGCAAGTCGTTGGGATACGTTTTGGAATGCTGGGGGCGATAATTTCCAAGGTCTTCACGCTAAAATAGCGATCGCGAACGGTTTATTGTGGGGAAAGGGTCCTGGGAATAGTATGCAGCGTCTGGTACTTCCCGAGAGTTATTCCGATTTTATTTTTGCGAGCCTTGTAGAAGAGGGTGGGCTCATATTGGCTATCATTGTAATGGGGCTCTACATTTGGCTTCTATTTCGTATTTACGCCATTATGCGTGCAAGTCGTAAACCCTATCACACTTACCTTTGTGCGGGGTTTGGTATTCTAATCGTACTGCAAGCTTTTGTTCACATTGCAATCTCTATTGGCTGGGGACCTGTAACAGGGTTGCCATTGCCTTTGGTGAGTATGGGAGGCTCTTCTGTGCTTGCCACGTGTATTGAGTTGGGGATGATACAAAGTGTGGCGCGTCAACAGAAAAAAGAATTGTATGAAGGAGAGGTACGCGATGTTGCATAAGGTCATGATAGCAGGCGGGGGAACTGGCGGGCATATCTTCCCTGCCATAGCCATTGGGAAGGCGCTGAAACAAATAAATCCGGAGATCGAACTCCTCTTTGTGGGAGCAGAGGGGCGTATGGAGATGGAAAAAGTACCTGCAGCAGGTTTTCAGATAGTAGGTCTCCCTATACAGGGACTACCGCGTCGCAAAACGCCTTTAGCTCTTTTTCGTTTTCTGTTTCATTGGTATAAGAGCAACCAGAAGGCAAAAAAAATCTTGCGAGCTTTTGCCCCTGATGTAGTAGTGGGCGTTGGCGGCTATGCGAGTGTGCCAGCTATGCAAGCCGCACAGAAGCATAAAATTCCAACCTTCATACAGGAACAGAACAGCTATGCGGGGAAGGCTAACCGAATGCTGGCGCGTAAAGTACAACGTATTGCCGTGGCCTATCCTAACATGGAATGCTATTTCCCCGCAGAAAAAATAGTATTTACGGGTAACCCCGTGCGAGAGGAATTATTGCGTACATTGCCGCTGCGCGACGAAGCTTGTGCGGCGATAGGTATACCTTCGAAGACAAGAAATATATTGGTGATAGGCGGAAGCCTAGGGGCTCGGAAATTAACCGAGGCGATTTTAGATCATGCGCAGGAGATTGCACGGCATCCCGACCTAACCATCTTGTTACAAACAGGGGCAGGAGATTTTGAGGCTATGCGTGCATGTGTAGCAGAATCTGGGGTGAAAAATATAGTGCCTACTGCATTTATTACGCGTATGGAGCATGCTTACGCTGCCGCCGATCTTATCGTGTCGCGTGCAGGTGCTATAGCTATTTCAGAGCTGTGTATTGTCGCAAAACCTGTAATTTTAGTCCCATCGCCCTACGTTGCCGAAGATCATCAAACGAAAAATGCTAAAGTTTTAGAAGAACGTGGCGCTGCATTACTAATCCGCGAGGCAGATGCATCTACTTGTTTGTGGCGAGAAATAGAGAATCTACTGACCGATGATCGGCGTAGAGAAGTTATGCATCTTGCGCTTTGTGAACTGGCGCGTCCCAAGGCTTCTGCCGAAATAGCGATACAGATTATGGCATTGGGCGATAGATAGCATTGCAGAAAATACGTAAAAATATTTTGCGCATTTCGCTGTTACAACTATAAAGAAAATAAATCGGAGCGAGCGTTGCGAAATGGAGACCATAGATCTAAACTTAACGACTATAGAACGTGTCTATTTTTTGGGAATTGGGGGCATCGGTATGAGTGCACTTGCTCGCTATTTCATGTATCACGGCAAGGTTGTGGCGGGTTTTGATCAGACCGAAACGACGCTAACGCGTCTGCTGGAAACGGAAGGGGCTAACATACACTATTCGGACTCGCCATCCTTGATCCCAGAGCAGTTCCAACATTTCGACGAACGTACATTGGTTATTTATACCCCTGCTTTGCCACAGAATGCTGAGGAAATAGCCTATTTTCGCTCGCTAGGCTACCGACTCTATAAACGAGCCGAGGTACTCGGAGTCCTTGCTCGTTCCTATCGTGTTTTTGCTGTTTCGGGGGCGCATGGGAAAACGACCACAACAACTCTATTGATGTACCTGCTTTCGCAAAGTCAGGGATGTGATGCTTTTATGGGAGGGATTAGCCTTAATATAGATTCTAATCTCTACTTGGGAGATAAGGGGCAACACAATCTCGTGGTTGAAGCCGATGAGTACGACAGGAGTTTTCTCCAACTAAATCCTTACGTAACAATTGTTACGTCAATGGCAGCCGATCATCTCGATGTCTATGGAACTTTCGATAACCTCGTGCAGACTTTCCGACAATTTGCAAAGCAGAATGTGCGAAACCAAATTATCGTACAGCAGTCTGCGCAAGAGTATTTTCTTGATCAGGGGCTCGAAATTACCACGTATGGCTACACCGATGATTGCGATTACTGGGCTTCCGATATTGTAGGCAAAGGGGGACAAACACGTTTTGTATTTCACGGTCGCTATGAAGCATTTGAAGTAGAACTTGGTATTCCCGGCAACTATAATGTTGAGAATGCGATGGCCGCACTAATTGCTTGTGCACAGGTAGGCATTGACCTAAAAGCCATTATACCTACTTTGCGCGATTTCCGAGGCGTGCAACGCAGATATGAAATTTGCTACGAGTCGGACAAGATGGTCTATATAGACGACTATGCGCATCATCCTGATGAACTGAAATCAATCATCTCTGCCACGCGGAAACGTTACCCGAATAGGAGGCTAACAGGCATCTTTCAGCCACATCTTTACACACGAACACGAGATTTTGCACATGATTTCGCATTTGCTCTCTCCGACTTACATACCCTGTTACTCCTTCCTATATATTCCGCACGCGAAGAACCCATTGCGGGGGTATCCTCCGAAATGTTGTTAGAACTGGTGCCCAGTCATGTTGAAAAGATGTTGGTTCAGCCCGAAGAACTCCCGCAAGTACTGATGGCTTTACCAATTGAAATACTCCTTACCCTTGGTGCTGGCAATATAGGGGCTATGACAACGAGTATTGTAGAAACGCTGAAAAGGAAAGATGCACAACGATGAAGTGGAAGTCAATCGCAGCGCGAGTATTCTTTGTTGTGTTTCTTGTCTTTCTCGTTTCGGGATTTTACTACGCAGGGGGACAAGCAGAGGCTTTGTTGTGTCGCGGTGTTGAAATTACTATTCTTGATAGTGGAGAACTTGCCTTTGTTACGAAGACGCGCATCCGACGTTATATACAAGACAACTTCCCTAACATAATGGGGCATCCGCTTCTCTCCATCAATACAGCAGAACTAGAAACGAATCTAAACGACCTTAGTGGAGTGCGGGAGGCGCAAGTCTATTACGGAGTAGATGGTTATCTTCGTGTACGTTTGTTGCAGCGCGAACCTATTTTCAGAATTGTGAGTACCACGGGGGCTTCTTGTTACGTGGATCGCTATGGGTATACTTTCCCAGTAGATCGGAATTACACAGCTCGTGTGCTTCTTGTAACGGGAAATATCGGATTACCGTTGGGCGGGAGACTCCTCAAAAAAAAGTTCCAGCAACGCGGACTTTTACCACAAGAGGAGGAGGTGGTAGCATGCCGCGATGAGAACTGGAATCAAATGTTTCAGTTCCTTATGTTCCTAAATGCTGACCCGCTATGGCGTTCGCAATTTGCACAAGTCTACGTCGCTAATTGGCGACATGTAGAATTAGTGCCACGACTAGGAAGCCAACTTATCATAATGGGGAGTCTCGATAATTATGAATACAAATTGAATAAACTTTATTCTGCTTACCGTTCCTTGCTCAAAGACAATATGTTAGACGAATATGCGACCCTCGATTTACAGTACAGTAACCAGGTCGTTGGGCTACGGAGGTAGTGCATTCATGTAACAAAAAGATAACTTTGTCTGTGAAAAGCTCACAATGAGGGATTAGAATGGAATACCATGCCGTGCTAGACATCGGGAGTCGTATGATTACGATGGCGCTTCGTTTCTTCAATGCAAAAGAGGGGAGCGAGAGCACCGTGTATGCCGCTGTCGAAAGCCGCGGTATCGCAAATATGACGATTGAGAACAATCCTCAAGTAGTCACGCAGATCAAGAAACTTTGTGCGACTCTGAAGACGAAGACGGGAATAGACATAAAAGAGGTCTACGTTTCCTACATCGGGGGGGCGGTCGTCGTAAAAGAGTTCTCGAGTAGTGTTCCTTGTACTGCTGTTACGGCAAATCATACCTTGGCAAGACAAGAAGATTTGCAAAAACTGGAAGCCTCTTATCACGACTTCCCAGCGGACTCGGATAGGGTGGTTGTCGACCACTTTGCCCTAGAATACAAGAAAGACGATCAGCTCTATGCTCGCAAAGACTTGGTGGGCTCGTATGCCAAGACACTTTCTTGCCGCTTTCTCATGTTTCTTGCACAGCGTACGCATTATGAGCGTTTGCAAATTGCCCTTAAGGATGCCAACTTGAAGTGTTTAGGTGTCTACGTAGGTCTTCGTGCCTGTGGTACATACCTTATTGATAGCAACGAGCGAGCACAGGCGCTAGTACTTCTCGACGATGCGCACTCCGAGGTCGGTTTTTATGAAAATGGAGTCCTGACGCGTTACGAGTGGTTTCTAGGAGGATGGGATGTTATAAGGAAAAATCTGTTGAAAGAGGATCCCTATCTGCGACCTACAGATCTGGAAGTATCGTACCTGAAAAAGATGGACTTAACTGCTTTTAAACCAGCTTGGTTTGAGAAAGGAAATACCGAGGACGATAAGTTAAAAAAGGTAGGAGGGCATCTTAATGCGGGGTATTTGGTTAAATTCAGGGAACTTTTTACAAAGAAGTGGGATGTAAATCAGCAACTCAAGCACGGCGGCGGAGTAATTCTCTCGGGGAGTATTGCGGCTATTAAGGGTATCGGAGACTTTTTTAATATCTGTTTAGCTCGGAAACTTCAGCCAGAGCAATTGTATACGATAGTAGTTGCTAAACATGAGCAACCGCCCCATTGGGAGGCATCGCAGTCGCAATATGCCAATGAATCGTTCAATCTTTTTTCTGTTGCCTTCGGCTTGCTCGAGTTGTTGAAGAAAGACGAAATACCAATGAGTGTTTCGAGGGAAGTCGTCTCGCAAGAAGAGCAACAAGCAGAAACGTCGGGTGCGGAGGGCGTGAACGAAGGTGAAGCGAAGAAAGAAAAAGAACTAGGAGCAAAGAAGGGACTATTGAATAAAATGGTTGAGTTCCTTGGGAGTGTATTTGCAGACGATCTCAGCTCTTATGACGCTGACAAAGAAGATAACACAACAGAAGAGAAGTAGAAGATTTGAAATAGGAATCAAGTTGTACTGAGATGTTACACTAAAAAAGAATGTCATGAAGAAGAGCATGTTTTCATTTGGGCACTCTGTGACGGTCGATCCTGTCACGAAGTCCCCAGTCGTCGCTACGGAGTACGACGAGTATCTCAAAAACTATGAGGGACGTCTGGGGCTCTTTTGCCTTGGAGGTCAGGGTTCACACATCGCGGCAGAGGCGTATGCTTTGAAGTATCGCTTCACCGAGATTATGGTTCTAAACACCGACTATAAAGACAATTCCAAAATTCGAGAAAATTGTCCGGGTGTGAGGGTTCTTGATATAGGCAAAAACTCCTACGAAATTTGCGGTTCTGGTGCAGGCGGTCGCCCTGAGGTAGCTGAACGAGGCTTCACTGAAGCAGAAGGCGAAGTTCTGAAGTTGCTACAAGATTTCCGCGAGAATAAGAATATGCAAGCCGCATTTGTAGCGGTTGGCTTAGGTGGTGGAACGGGAACAGGTTTAATTGCACCGTTCCTGAAATTATGCAGAGAAGCAGGTATTTACCGTACGATAGTACTTACCACAATGCCATCGCTAACGATGCACGGAAGCGAAACGGTTGAACTAGCAGTGAAAAAGCTAGAAGAGATACAGACGTTGTGTGATGGAATTACGATCATCAACAATGAGTGGATTTACATGGCTTCTAGAGAAGAGCGTATCTCGTTGCCTGAGATCTACGATCGCGTCAATCGACGCTTGGCTAATACTCTTGGCTCTTTCATTGAGGTGATGTTGAGTCGTTCGCGGCAGAACATAGACTTGAACGATCTTCTGAACTTTATAAAGCCTGATGAGAACGGTATTGCGCGGCTTTTTGTGCTTGGGAAAGGAATAGGTCACGGTGAGAATCGTGTGATAGACTCGGTGCAGAATGCATTAGATTCGTTCTACCTTGCGGGGCACGGCGATATTTTGGGTGCAAAGGCACTTCTGTATCACACGCTTACGGTACGTGGGAGCGGAGATGCTTATCCTGAAGATCTGATACAACTGATTGACTACATAGAGGAGTGCACGGGCACAGTGCTAGGCATTAAAAAGCTAGGTGGTGGGGAGGCCGATTATGATTGTTCTGATCCTGAGTTCACCGACGATGCGATGCTCCAAGTTCTCTTGGTTACAGATTTTGGCAAGACACCTTTAGAAGCCTTTAAAGCAGATCTTGAGCTGGAAGAGGAGGCACAAAAGGAACGCCTAGAGGCTAGGAAGCGTGCAAAAGAGGCTCGTACGGCTATGAAGGAGAAAAGAGCTAAGGCGCAGGCTACCCAGATTCCTATCGTAACAAGGACGGGGAGCAAGATAGAATTTGAAATGCCTGAATTTGGGGCAAAAAATGCTGAACAGCAGGAAAATATGATTGTCTTGCCTGAAGAAACAGACAAAAAATCTGAGAGAATAGCTGCAGAAGAGTTTGTGCCCGAAGCGTCTATTTCAACGGGAAATCTGTTTCCTGCGGAGTATATGGCGCAATTCCTAGAAGAAGATAGGCAGCGAAAAGTGGGAAAAGAGAAACACGAAGATGCTGCTAGTGAGCAAATAGAAGCTATGCCAGCTGATACGAGAGAGGCTACATCGCAAAATGAGGGCGAGGGAGCTAGAGAAGATGCCTCTGAAGAGCATAGTATCTATACTGAAATGCTTAATATGTAATTAAGTTGAAAAAACGACCTCGCTGTCTTATGAGATGGCGAGGTCTTTTTTGTTTACTGTTCTTTTATAATTCGGATATGATGGCTGAGAATCAGGAATTACAGTTGGCCGCAGAACATTTGAGAGTGGTATTAGCTGTTCTAAAACAGCAACAGGATGACGATCTTGCGGGTTGGTTAGAACACGTGAATATGCATTTAAGTATGGCTTCACAACTGATAAACAGTATTCACTCTGTAGAACCCACTACAAGGCAGACGACACGAAATGGGAGTGTGCCTCTTAATCGGAAGGAAGAGATACCAGCGATTGAGACTTTAGATCTACCACTGCCAACTTTCAAGGAATCTGCTGTGGTGCAGAATGCTCATGCGCATGAAGCGTCTGTTGTATCCGAACAACCTGAGAAAATTGTGGCGCAGCAAGTTACTTCTACGGTGCGCGAAAATCTGGCTCGTTCAGTTGAGGTTTCGCCAGCTAAGAATCGTCAAAAACAGAATGCGAAGTCTTCTACTACGAAGCAGACCATAGCTGATGCTTATATAGCCAAAGCGCCTACTAGCACGAATGATAGTACACGGGTAGATGCTGTATTGGGAGAGCGTATGCAACCTCTGAAAAGTATTCAAAAAGGGATGACAGTAAATGACAGATTGCGGTTTGCTGCAGCGCTTTTTAATGGTGATCGCAATCAGTTTGCCAATCTTGTACAAGAGCTGGATCTTGCCGAGTCGCTTCCCGTTGCTTTAAACATATTGCATGGGAATTATAAAGGCGACCCAAGTGTTCCTGAACTACAAGAATTTATCCTCCTCGTTGAGCGTAGATT
>CAUVMY010000004.1:0-18113 GCA_963552845.1 uncultured Bacteroidia bacterium | reverse complement strand
TGTACTAGAGCTTCACGAGAATTACCCCACTACGAAATTCTAACCCGATAGCTGCTATGTCTGTTCCGAGAATTTGTATTGACTCGGTAAAATAATATATTGGACAATTTCACTTTCTGATTGGAAATTTGTCCAAAAGGCTGGCAAATTTCCAGTTTATGTATCTTTACATAAATTCCAAAGAATGATAGAACGAGAAATTGCGGGGAAGTTATTGTTCCTAACTGAGAAATATCCCATCGTAACCCTTACGGGACCTCGGCAGTCAGGTAAATCTACCCTACTGAGGAATACTTTAGCCGACTACCGTTATGTGTCGCTAGAAGACCCAGACCTAATGACTTTTGCTCGCAATGATCCCCGTTCGTTTATTCGGACTTTCGCCGATAAAACCATCATAGATGAGGTACAACGCGTACCTGCTTTATTCTCTTACTTGCAGACACACACCGATCTTGCGGGACGCGAAGGGATGTACTGTCTGGCAGGCTCGCATAACTTCCTTTTAATGGAAAGTATTTCGCAGTCTTTAGCAGGACGTACTGCCATTCTGAAGCTTCTTCCTTTTTCTCATAGCGAGATGTGCAATGCAAAAATCCTCCCTAAAACTACCGATGAAGAGATCTTTTACGGAAGTTATCCGCGCATTTTCGACAAATCAATCGCACCTACTGACTATTATCCGCCCTACATACAGACTTACTTGGAAAGAGATGTCCGTACACTCAAGAACATCGGAAATATGACCGATTTTCTCCGTTTTACGCAACTCTGCGCTGGGCGTATAGGACAACTTCTCAACCTCTCGTCACTTGCGAATGATTGTGGTATCTCGGTCTCGACCGCCTCTGCATGGCTCAGCATTCTTGAAACAAGCTATATCTGTTACACCCTGCGCCCCGATCATAGAAATTATACAAAACGCCTCATCAAAACACCAAAACTCTATTTTTACGATACGGGACTCGCATGCGCCCTCCTCGGTATCCGCTCTGCTATGCAGGTAAATACACACTATCTAAGGGGTGCGCTATTTGAAAATCTGGTAATCAATGAATTTGTAAAGACATCGTTACACCGTGGACAAGAGCCCATACTAAGCTTCTGGCGCGATAAAACGGGGTTAGAAATAGACCTTATGCGCTATTGCGGAGAGGAGACTGAGGTTTATGAGATCAAGTCGAGCGCAACCTATTCGTCCGATTTTTTCAAAAACCTATCGAAATGGGCAAAACTCTCTGGGGCTACCCCAGAACAGTGCCATGTTATCTACGACGGGGAAATGGATCTTACAACAACCGAAGGGCAAGTACACACGTGGGAAACGCTGCGTCTATAATACCTCTTCATCTCGTTACGCCTCTCTCTCTAAGAATTGCGAAAGGATTCTACGCGTATACTCATACGCCTCATGAAGTGGCATACGGAGCGTTCCACCCGAAGCTTGCGGATGTCCTCCACCATTGAAGAACTGCGCAAGAAGTTTATTGATCGTATAACGCTTTGTACTGCGCGCAGACACTCTTACAGTTCCGTTAGAACGCTCGGTAAGTAGTACCGACACCTGCACCGAGCCAACACATAGTGGCAGATTTGCCAATCCCTCTGCATCACCTGGCTGGTATTGATATTGCTCTTGCACAGGCTGCGAGAGTTGTACTATAGCCGCTTTCTCTTTGCCCGCTCTCCCCGCAAAAAATGTGGTGTATTGTAATATCAGTGCCGACTGAAGCATAAGACTATCCAACGTACGACTGTTGTACACCCTTGCCTGCACTTCGGGGACATCTACGCCCTGCTCCACAAGAATGCCTGCAATTTCAAAAGTGCGTTTGCGCGAACACGAATAACTAAACGAGCCCGTGTCGGTCATCAACCCCATGTAGAGAGGAATCGCAATACGTTGCGCTATAAGCTCTTGTCCCCAATTAGCTAATAGGAGTTCGGTAAGCAACTCGCAAGTTGAACTAGATTCGGGCATAGAAAAATAAAGGTCAAATTGCGAAGAGGGGTGCGGGTGGTGGTCTATCATAATCCGTGGAGCTGTGAGCTGCTCTACAAAGAGCATCATCGGTTCATCTAGACGAGAGAGGGCATTGAAATCCAAACAGAAGAGGAGTTCGCAAGAGGTGAGAAAAGGCTTCACATCGGCACCTTCCTCTTCAAAATTATACAACAAATCTGTTGCTCCTTCGGGCCATGCAACGTGTGCTGGGGCTCGGTTCGGAGCAATACACCGCACCTCATACCCCAAGGCTGTGAGCAAATTGCCTAAGCCTAACGACGAACCTATTGCATCGCCATCGGGACGCGCATGGCAACAAATAGCAATACGATTTATGCCGCGCAATAGCTGATTGAGACGTCCAAGCGCGAAGGGATTTACCACCTCGGCAACTCTATTGTTTGTAGACATTGTCAGACGAATTTTACCTCGCGGAGTTGTACTAAATCGATTCGCTCATTGATCTGATCGCATATCGTATTACGCATGGCATTTAGATTGGCACGCAACGACGGATTAAGGATCTGTATGAAAAGCGTACCTCTACTCAAACGCATCTCCCCCGTCGCATTCACAATGGGAGGTGTGTTCGATTTAGTCCACACCTCTTTTGCTGCAGCTAGCGTAAACGCCTCAGCCATTGCAGGGTTCGCACGTAGCATAGCAGCTATCGCCTCTCCTAACGATTTCGGTGCATTGTGAGAGAGGTAGAAATCCTCATCATCAAACATAAGCAAAAGGGGTAAGTGTATTTTTTTCTACACGAAAGAGAGCAGTATCATACGCTAACCTCTCGGGTGGTATATGCGAAGTAGATGTGTCGGTTATAAAGACTTGCCCAAAATCGGATGTCGCAAACAGAACAAGCATTTGTTGGATACGTCGATTATCGAATCGATCGAAGATATCGTCTAGCAACAAAATGGGTTTTTCGCGCAGAATCTCTGCGATATAACTATACTGTGCGAGACGTAGCGCTACCACAAACGTTTTTTGTTGCCCTTGCGACCCTTCTCGCCTGAGGGGGTAACCATCTAAAAAGAAGTCTATTCCGTCACGATGTACCCCAATGCTTGTATGCCCCAAGCTTCTGTCTGTGGCACGTGCCGCTAGGAGTAGCTCGCGATAATCGCCCGAATTGAGTTGAGAACGATATTGTAAATCTGGTTTCTCGTCGTTCTGTGCAATCAGAGCGTAGTAGTGCTGAAACAAAGGTAGTAGCCTTTCGCAGAGTAACTTGCGTTCGCGATAGATAGGCGCAGCCATCTCTACTAATTGATTTTCAATTGTTTCAAGAAGTACGGGGTCTAAATACCCTTGTGTTTTCAACAACGCATTTCGCTGCGACAGCGCCAAATCGTATAGCTGTATAGATGTCAGGTATTCCTTCTCGTACTGCGAAATTGTGGCATTCATGAAACGGCGCTTGAGGTCGCCCCCATCAGCAGTTAGCTCCACATCTTGTGGGTAAATAGCCACAATGGGCACACGCCCAATGTGATCAGATATGCGCGAATAGGCAGTATCATTGAGTAGTAACTCCTTGGGTGCATTCCGTTTAAGCGACAGTGCTACCGTAAAAAGCTGCGACGAATCGGCGTATGAAGCGCGAAGCGTAGCACTGGTTGCATCGTGACGTATAGCAGCTGAGTCTGGAAAACGTTGGGGCGATTTACAGAGACTGAGGTAGTAAATCATATCCAACACGTTCGTCTTGCCCTGACCGTTATCGCCAACTAGGATGTTGATACGGGGATGAAAGTCAGCCGAAAGAAATTCGTAATTCTTGAAATTAAATGCTTGCAACCCCTGTAAGTGCATGAAAACATCCGTACTTGTTATGTCGATATATCAAAAAACTTGCACGTCTCATTTAGACGTATCTGATGCGTAAATGCTTTTTTCATACACGCATTGTGTTGTTAGACACCGTCCGCACGAAACGTCTAGACAATACAGCTGTTTGTGTATTATGACACACCGACTAAATAACAACGCTTGGAGATTTGAAAAGTTGCGACAAACAGATGATGGCGATCCGACTTATCCATAGTCTAGCCTTGAGCAAAGAAAACGGGCATTGCCTACTTACGACAACACCCGTTCTCAATTGTTCTTGAAAATTACGTTCTACTCAAAATAAGCGCTGAAAGCTGCCACTACCGCTTTGCTTATAGCCTCCCATCGCATCAACACCAAAAGTACTCCTACCAGAACCATAGCGATAAGTAGCCACTCATGACGCGTAATTTTGCGTTTCGTCTTCCCTTCCATCAGCTAACGGACAATGCGTATACGAGCATCTACCGCAACAACCCCCTTTTCTGTACCGAGCAACGGATTTAAGTCCATTTCAAAGATCTCAGGTGCTGCATCCATTAACAGCGAGACTCTTGTAACCACTTCTGCGAACTTCTCACGAGGTATCGGTGCTTGCCCACGCACGCCATCCAAAATCTTTACACTCCGCAGACGCGCAATCATCTCCATCGCCTCAGGCACTGCAATAGGCGCTAAGCCTGCCTGAACGTCCTTCAACACCTCAATGAAGATACCCCCCATACCACACAACACCATTGCTCCGAAACGCTCGTCGCGCTTACCACCCACAAAGAGTTCAGAACCGCTCAACATGGGTTGTAAGAGTATTGCCGTCGTATCCTTTATCTTCATCATACGCTGAAACTCTGCACGCACCGTTGCCTCGTCACGCACGTTTAGTTTCACGCCACCAACATCCGACTTGTGCACAGGCCCTACCACCTTCATTACTACAGGATAGCCTAACTTCTCTGCTGCTTTAACAGCCTCAGCCTCGTCAGACACGACAGCTTCGCCTGCACGAACTATGCCTGCCGCATCTAAAAGCGCTTGCACGTTTTCAGGGGTCAAATAACCCTCTTTTGCACCGTCAACTATCTCACGTATTCTCTTTGTGTCTATCGAGGGAAATTTGGCATCTTCTGGTTGCGGAGCGGGCGTTTGCATGATGCGACAGAGAGCGTCACCAAATACCACTTCCTCGGGGAAGTATACATTCCCCTTTGCAACGAACTTAGAGATCTCGTCAGCTACGTTGACCACAGAAGGCAGAATCGGGTAAATGGGCTTCTTGCAACTGCGCATACGCTCAGAGAGGAGGTCATAGACATCATAAACAGGGAACAGACCTGGACTCCCGAAAATTACCGCCATGCCATCCACATCAAAATCCTTTTCGCATGCATCTATGATGTAACCGAGCTGCTCGGCAGTACCCGTAGCAAGGAAGTCTATCGGATTTGCCACAGACGAACCTGGGAAGAGCTTGGTAAGCAGTTCCTCAGCCTTAGGACCACTAATGTGCGGCACTTCCATTTTGCCATTGGAGAGCGAATCGGTAAGCATCACTGCTGGTCCACCCGCGTGTGTAATAATTGCGATACGTTTACCAGTAAGTTCGGGCAGCGTAAAGATACTTGCGCACGTTAGTAACTCTTGACGACCGCGACAACGTACTATCCCCGCTTTACGGAAAAGAGCATCTACTGCCACATCGCTACTTGCCATTGCGCCTGTATGCGAACTCGCAGCACGACTACCTGCTTCAGACGAGCCTGCTTTAATAGCAGCTATTTTGCACCCTTTGCTTATGAGCGAACGAGCGTGTTTCAGCAACTTTTCAGGCTTGCTAATGCTTTCCACGTAAAGGAGCTTTACGCGCGAACTACTCTTAGGATCAAATGATTCGTCGAGATATTCCAGTATTTCTTCTACTCCGAGTTGTGCACTATTGCCTACCGAGAAGACCGACGAGAACTGGAGTCCTTGCTGCATCCCGAGCTCGAGGATGAATACAGCAGTTGCCCCCGACCCTGTAATAAAATCAACCCCTTTAGGGTTAAATTTGGGAATCGGGCGGCTAAACACACCCGTATAGTTCGAGTTCATCATCCCAATGCAGTTCGGACCAATCAACGACCCATTGACACTGTTGATGATATCGACCACCTGTCGCTCTAGTTTTGCGCCCTCTTCGTTCTCTTCATGAAAGCCAGCCGAAAGGATAATAAATGCCTTTGTCTGCTTCTGCTTTGCAAGAACCTCTACTATGTGGGGGCAGAACTTTGCAGCCACCGCGATAATTGCTAAATCGACCTGTGGTAGGTCTTCCACGGCTTTATGCGCCTTAATTCCCTGCACGGTCTCCGCTTTTGGATTAACCGCATAAAGTTTCCCCGCATATTTGTACTGGATTAGGTTCTCTAGCACACGTCCCCCTGGCTTGTAAACGTCATCTGAGGCACCTACAACCACGATACTCTGCGGTGCAATAAGTTCTTTTGTTACCATGATTAACCGTAGTACGTTCGATAATTATTCTTTATACAAAGCTAGGGTATTATTTTGTAGCTATTGCCACGATGCGCCTATTTGCTCACAAAGCAAACGAACAAATGGCTTAAAACAGAAAAAGAGCTAGCCACCACAGAGACTGTAGCGGCTAGTATCCTCAAGAAGTCAAAACGAGCTCCTAATTTTCTTCCAAATCCTCTTCCATATCTTCTTCGCCGTAATCGCCCTGCTCTTCTCCTTGCAATTCTTGCTGGGTACTCCAAACCTCAACAATTTTCCCGTTTTCTACTCGAAACAGTTCGAGCCCGAGTGTCTCATACGGATTGGAGAACAGATACGATATCGTGTGCGCTACCATGACAAAATTTCCCTCGCCTACGACTTGCAAAACTTTTACTTTGAGTCCTGCAGGAGCTTCCTCGGGCGCGTCTGTCGGATTGTAAGGAATAAGCTGCTCTGCCATATAAGCCTCAAAATTATTTTCAGGCGGGTATTGATGGCGTATTAGTTTCCCATTATCGAAGAAACGTCCGAGGGTGCTATGTTTGAAATCTTCGTACAGCAATTGTGCAAACTCGCTGACGAGCGTCTTATTTGCCTCAGTTTTATCAAGGTCTTTTACCTGAGTATCTCCTCCCAAGGCGAATTTGCCTTCGGGATCTGTGGGAGCAAGGCGTTCCATACAGTACCAATGTTGCAAAACACCTCCCTCTGCAAAGACAAAAAGATCGTACGATACATAGTTCGTCTCCCTTCCTCTAAGAAGCGTTTGCGCAAAGACAGCCTTATCATCTCCAATAATACGCAGCACTTCCACCTTGCACTGTCCTACCAATTCTGAACGAAAGTCTGCTACATCGCATGAAGGATAATCCTCATAAAATGACTGCTGCTCCATAATAGCGTCTTTCGCCGACTCGTCGCCCGTTTCGTAAAACGTCATAAATTTCTCGACCTGTGCTTTCCGTTTTTCCTGCACAGAATTGGTAGAGCTCGTACACCCCACTAAGAGGAATAAAGCAGACATAACAGCTACAACCAAGACCACTTGTCTCATTTCAAATTACAATTTAGATGCGTCATTGTGGGTGTAAAAAAAGGGGCAAGACCAAAAGGTCTGCCCCTTTCAAAATCAATTATCTGGCAGCTATGTTACTTCAAAAGACCTTTGAAGACATCATTCTGTGCAAACTTAATGAACTCAACGTCCTTCGCTGCACGAGTCTTGTAAGCTGCATCCATTTGGATAGCTGTACGCAAGTTGTCAAGCAACATCTTTTCATCCTGTGTACGAGCACCAATGATAGCAAGACCATAATAAGCCTTTGCAGTCTTAAGGTCTGAGAATACATTCTTAGCAGCCTCGTTGCGGTCGGTCAACAAAAGAGCCAAACCTTGGTTAAATACGTTCGTGCCTGTGAGGTAATCTACAGCAGCCTGATATTCGCCACGAAGAATTGCACACGCACCTAAGTTAGCACGTACTGCTGGACCAGCCTCGGTTGCACGTACAAAATACTTTTCAGCTTCTTCTGCATCGCCATCTACCATTGCCAATACGCCAAGGTTATTCAGTACGTAAGGATTCTTATCGTTGATAGCTTGTGCTTTGTTGAGCTGTTCGCGTGCGTCGTTAAATTTCCTTTCCATGAGATAGATGCAAGCAAGGTTGTTGTAAGCACGCTCGCTCTGGAACTTCTCAGCCAGCTGCTTATACATGCTTTCGCGTTTTGCCATATCTTTCTCTACTTCGCAAGCGTAGAAAGCCTCATTTTCTTGAAGCTCGAGCAACTTGCCATCGGCAACCATATTCAAAATTTCTTCGTCCGTACGTCCCACAACTTTGTAGTTTGCCACCATTTGTGAACGACGAAGCTTAGGCAGAATCTTTTCAGCCACTACTTGGAATACCTTTCCTAAGTTATGCATTTCGCGATTACGTACGTCAGGGTCTGAGTACATTGAAAGCACACGCAAGATCAGATCCTTGTCCTCTATGTCGGAATTTTCCATCATGCTCTTGAAGCCATCCCAGTCTGTAGACATTTCGTCAATCGAGATAGCATCCTTCTTGTCAATCTTGTTCTTCTTCAACTGACCTTGCAACCAGTTCTGTGCACTCTTACCGCGCCCTTTAGAAAGATCATTGTTCAACGCAACAGGACCATCAGGCGAAGCATACGCTTTGACAGAGAAGCCTTGCAATTCAGCTCGCTCGTCCGCATTCATTTCCTGAATAGCTTGTTGCAAAGCCTTGATATCGTCGGTTGTCAAAGCCCCTGGGCGAACATCCGCTTTCTGGATATCATACATAAGTTGTGCTGCCTTCTGCACGTCATGTGTGCGCACATAGTTACTTGGCATCCAAGTAGGCGACGAAAGGAGATCAACCAACTGTTGCGTCTCATTTACACCCACTCCGAGTTTCAATGCAGCGTCAAAGGGGATTTTCTTATCCTTGTAGTAAAGGGTAAAGCGAAGTTCCATCTCCGACTTCATCATTTCAGGCTTGTACTCGAACTTGAAATCGTGCGAGTAAACACCACCGAGGTCGGAATTTATCACCGTATTGTTCTCGGTTACATCCTCACCTTGGTACATCTTCGAGGGGAGTACCAATTCGCCACCATCGTATTTCAAGACAGGCGTAAGTTCAAGTTTAGCCTTCTTGTTGAAATACTTTGGAGGGAAAGTCCCCTTGATTTTACCTTCCACCGTCTTGCCTTTCAGCACGAGCGGGTTCGGATCCATCTTGGGTAGTGCCTCTTGTGGCACATTCTTCATTTTTTCTGGGTTGTCGCACCCTACGAGCACTACAGACATGCTCAACGCCAATGCTGCCGCAACCAAACCAAATCTACTCATCATCTTTGGGTTTATGCATTCAACCAACAATCGTAAACAATTGCAAATCTAATACAAATTTAAGTTTCCGTACAATCTTGTGCCTTTGGTCTTATTTTTCAGACCGTTAAGAGATATTGTCTCTGCACCTTTTAATCTAAAATTTAGGGGTAAAATCCATGTTGTAGAACATGAAGGCGTACATGTCTGTCAACTCTGCGATGGCTAGGGAGGTAGGCTTACCTGCACCATGCCCAGCCCTCGTTTCAATACGCACCAACTTAGGTGCACCCTTCGGCTGCTTGTATTGTAACTCGGCAATATACTTGAACGAATGTGCGGGCACAACACGGTCGTCGTGGTCGCCCGTCATCACTAAAACTGCGGGATACGGGACATCCGTACGGATGTTATGAAGAGGCGAATAGGCGTAGAGATACTTAAAACTCTCTTCGGAGTCCTCACTCGTACCATAATCTCCTGCCCACGCCCAACCGATTGTGAACTTTTGATAGCGGAGCATATCCATTACACCAACCTGCGGTACTGCTACACGAAAGAGGTCTGGGCGCTGGTTGGTTACTGCGCCTATTAGCAAGCCTCCATTAGACCCACCTTGAATTGCGAGCATTTTGGAGAAAGTATACTTTTCGGCAATCAAGTATTCTGCTGCCGCGATAAAGTCATCAAACACGTTCTGTTTGTTCAGCTTCGTACCCGCCTGATGCCAGCTCTCGCCATATTCGCCACCACCTCGCAAATTAGCGATGGCATATACTCCGCCCTGTTCTAGCCATGCAAGACGCGAAGTACTAAACCAAGGGGTAAGACTAATGTTAAATCCTCCATATCCGTACAGGAGCGTCGGATTCTTACCGTCCTTTTGCAAATCTGCTCTATGTACTATAAAGATGGGGATCTTCGTGCCATCCTTGCTTGCATAGAACTGTTGCTCTACTGTATACTTTGAAAAATCGAAATCGAACTTCGGGCGGAAAAATTCTTCGGTAGCCCCAGTATTTACATTGCAGGAATAAACAACTGAAGGGACGGTAAAAGAAGAGAAATTGTAAAACATTACCGAATCCTCCATACGTCCAGAAACACCGCCTACAGTACCCAATACACCCAGATCAATATCACGGATTTTTGCCCCTTCAAGAGAGTACAGCGATAGGCGCGAAGCAGCATCTACCATAAATGTTGCGGCGAGTTTGCCGCCTGCCATGGTTACAGCTGTCAGTACGGACTCCTGCTCAGGAATTACATCTGTCCAGTTTTCCTTGCTCGGGTTGTTCAGGTTTATCTTGATAAGACGGTAGCGAGGTGCCTGATCATTGGTAATAAAGTACGCGTCAGCGCCCACATTACCGACTAGCGAATAGGAGTAATCAAACCCATCCATCTGCCAGCTGACGCAGCGCGCCATTAGAACGCAAATCTTTCACATAGAGCGTATTCCCTTCGGTAGATTCGGTTTCACCGATGAAGAGGTAATTCTCATCGTCTGTAGTAACGCCAAATACGTTGCGTAAGGATGCTTGCTTATTTTCATAGACGAGCACATCCTTGTCCTGCGTGTCGCCGAGCTTATGGAAGTAAAGCTTATGAAACTCATTGATATTACTCAACTCTTTACCTGCTTCGGGCGCATTGTATCGGCTATAGTAGAAGCCGTCGCCGCGCCATGCAATGGATGAGAATTTTACCCAACGCAGCTCGTCTGCCAGTTTTTCTCCCGTTGCTATATCTAGCACATAGATTGTGTTCCAATCGGAACCTGCATCTGCAATGGCATACGCCAAATATTTCGAATCATTGGAAATTGCTGTACTCGAAAGCGCCACAGTACCATCCGTCGACAGTTTATTAGGGTCAAGTAATACACGTTCGACACCGTTGAGCGAATCTTTTACATAGAGTACGCTTTGGTTACTCAACCCCTCTTTTCGGAAGTAGGTGTAGTAGCGACCCGAGTGGGAAGGTACCGACTCCAGATCAAAATTGAACAATTCGCTTATGCGCTGTTGTAACTGCCCCCGAAACGGAATTTTTGCCAAATAAGCGTTGGTTAAGGCGTTCTCTGCCTCTACCCATTGCGCAACGCGTTCGGTAGTATCATTCTCAAGCCAACGATAAGGGTCTGCAACTTCAACCCCAAAATACGAGTCCTTTACGTCCTCGCGTGCAGTCTCAGGATACTGCAAACCGCTACTACAGGCACTACCAAGCAAGGCGGTTGCCGAGAGCATTGCAAGAAAGATTTTTTGTTTCATTCTGTATATGACTATTAAAACGAGCCATCGGGCATCTATATTCTCTTCTTATGCTGCTGTGTGTGTATACGTATTCTCATCAACGAATGTTAAGGGTTCAACCCTAAAAAAACGATTCTTGTCTTCCTCTTAAAGCTTTGAGCAAGATTATTATGTGCTTTTGTAATGAGAAACGATGTAGCATTCCTGCCTCAACTAGATAGCAGTCAATAGGGCGCACCATCAACGTACGGAACGTGTTTCAAGCATTTTCTGCCTCAATAACTCACAGCGATATTGACTTTTTCACAAACGAAGCATATCGAATTTCTACTTTTGCCAAACAAAAACATAGTCCATGAATCCTACGGTCACGGCAATTCTGTTGTTCATCTATTTCGCACTCCTTCTACTCATTGCGTACGTAACCAGTAAGCGAACCACCCCAGACGCTTTCTTTCTCGGCAAACGTACTGCCTCGTGGCCAATGATCGCTTTTGGCATGCTAGGGGTATCGCTTTCTGGTATCTCAGTTATTTCGGTACCAGGTTGGGTACTTACTACGCAATTTCACTACATGCAGATGGTACTGGGCTATGTTTTGGGGTACTATGCCATTGCTTATATCCTACTGCCCGTATACTACCGCCTTAAACGCCCGAGCATCTATAGTTACCTCCAAGAACGTTTGGGGCGTGTGAGCTATAAAACGAGTGCTACACTCTTCCTCGTAAACCGCACTGTTATTGCCTCTTTACGCCTTTACGTGGTTGCCTCTGTGCTCCATACGCTTGTTTTCGAGCAGTGGGGCGTTCCCTTCGCGCTTACCATCGTTATTACCCTTTTCTTAATATGGCTCTATACGTATCGTTCTGGAATACAAACTATTATCTGGACAGATATTTTTCAAACGAGCGTAATGATTCTAGTCCTCATTCTCACCGTCTTTTATGTAGCACAGGCGCTTGATTTTAGTTTTAGCGATATGGTTACACAAATTGCAGCGAGTCCCTTTTCCGAGATTTTCGAGTGGGGGGATTGGAAAAGCTCTTCCCATTTCTTGAAAATGTTCGTTGCGGGGGCATTTATCCCCATAGTAATGACAGGACTTGACCAAGATATGATGCAGAAGAATTTGGGTTGCAAAACGCTAAAGGATGCTCAAAAGAACATGATTGTCTATGGCTATGGGTTTATCCCTATCAATCTTATTCTTTTAGCTTTAGGAGTACTCCTAGCGCTTTTTCTCCAAAAACAAGGTTTGCCACTCCCTACAAAAGGCGATGAACTTTATCCGAATTTAGCAATGAGCGGAATGCTCCCTCCTATTGTTGGCATACTTTTTACCATAGGAATTATTGCTGCCACGTTTTCTTCTGCAGACTCTGCTCTCACAGCACTCACCACATCGTTTACAATCGATATACTAAACATCCGCTGCAATACAAAGCACGCTGTACGCATACGGCACATCGTACATCTGAGTCTTTCTTTCCTGATCCTGCTTCTTATTCTTGGCTTCCGCTGGTTGAACGAAGGGAGTATCATTGGTGCACTATTTACCGCCGTAGGCTATCTCTATGGTCCGCTTTTAGGCTTCTTTATTTTCGGACTGTTCACGCGCTGGCAAATCCGCGATAGATTTGCACCACTAGCCGCCATTTGTGGTCCGTTGCTCAGTTACGCGCTAAGTCGGTTTATGTTAATGCAATGGGGATATACCATGGGCTACGAATTGCTCATCGCGAATGCAGTACTCACTTTTGCAGTACTGCTTCTGCTGCGTAAGCCGGTTCACATAGCGTAAAACAGATGCGTTTAGTTATTCTTTGCATACTTCTGTTGGGCGGAGCGAACTTGCTCTCGTATGCAATAACACGCGATTCTTCGTTCGTATACAACTACGGCGAACGCCTTACCCTCCACCCCTACCTTCGCAGCAATTTTACGGCACTGGAGGTAAAAAATAAGAACAATCTTTCAAGCAATTCCTATCGCTCTAATACGCCGCTTTCAGTAGGGTTGGGGATTTGGTGGCGAAAATTTGGACTCGGGTTCTCGATCGGAATTCCACATACAGAATTGAAGGAGGCGGCTCCGAGTCAGTTTCTAGATTTCCAGTATCACTACTATGGTCAATATCTGGTAGGCGACCTCTATGCCTTTACCTACAAAGGGCTCTATAGTCGTAATGAGGAGGGAACTGTTGTTTTTCACCCCAATTCTCATATTACTCGCGTAGGTGTACGCGCTTCCTACCCTGCAATGGGCGAGAATTTGTCTTATGCAGCCGCTTTTGAACAAAGCGAACAACAGGCTCAAACAGCTTTTTGCTTTCCCGTAGGACTAGGTTTTTACTACCAGAATGTTCTGTCTACACAACCTCGCATCGAGGTACAACAAAAAAACAGCTATCTGTGCGAAATCTACGGAGGCGTAGCTTTTATCGTTCCTTGGGCAAAATACTATTTCGCAGCAGGCGAAGGGATATTCGGGCTTACGCAAGCACTTAATCGCGAATCTCTAGTCCCCTTCAAGCCCAGCTATTCGTTCGAGGTACGTACCGCAATAGGGTATACACGGCGAGAGTGGAGCTTGGCCTTTGTACTCTACTACCACGCCTTAGGGTTCGGACAGAGCGAAACGCAGCGCTATTTTGTAAGTACTACAACCGCCGAAATTGCATATACGTATCGGATATTCCGTTTTTATCGTCCTTTTCGTTGGGTAGATTGGGGAAACAAACTGTTTGGATTATAAACAAAAAAGCCGCATCTGTCTTACCAACGAATGCGACTTTTGAAATGCTCTACAATCTACAACGAACGAAGGAGAGGTTCTAGTGCCACCTTGGGTTCTAATAGTTCCCCTAGCCGCGATGCGTCTACCCTTTCTTGCCGCATGGTATCACGTTCGCGTACTGTTACAGTACCATCTGTAAGCGTTTGGTTGTCTACCGTTACGCAGAAAGGCGTACCAATGGCATCTTGACGACGATAGCGCTTACCGACCGTATCCTTTTCCTCGTAGTAGCACGCCATACGCCACTTCAGGTCTTCTACAATCTTTTGAGCGTACTCAGGCATTCCATCTTTACGGACAAGCGGTAGTACTGCCACTTTTATGGGTGCCATGGTCGCAGGAAGGTGCAATACTTTTCGGAGATCTTCTTTCCCACCTTCGCCCACAATTCTTTCCTCTTCGTACGAGCCCGATAGAAGCGTTAGAACGGCACGATCGAGACCTATGGAAGTCTCTACCACGTAGGGGACATAACTCTCGTTCTTTTCAGGGTCAAAGTACTGGATCTTTTTACCTGATACTCGTTGGTGGTTCGACAGATCGAAGTCTGTGCGCGAATGAATACCTTCAACCTCCTTAAAACCAAACGGGAATTTGTATTCTATATCGCAAGCTGCATTCGCGTAATGAGCCAGTTTGTCGTGCGGATGATAACGATAATTGTCCTGCCCCAGTCCAAGCGCCAAATGCCAACGCAATCTGTGCTGTTTCCAATACTCGAACCACTCCATTTCCGTACCTGGCGCTACGAAATACTGCATTTCCATTTGCTCAAACTCACGCATACGGAAAGTAAACTGGCGCGCCACAATCTCATTGCGAAAAGCTTTTCCCACCTGTGCAATCCCAAACGGTATACGCATGCGTCCCGTCTTCTGCACATTTAAGAAGTTCACAAATATCCCCTGTGCCGTCTCAGGGCGTAAGTAGAGTTCGCTTGTATCGTCGCTCACTGAACCCAATTTTGTCGCAAACATAAGATTGAACTGACGCACCTCGGTCCAATTGCGAGTACCAGAGATGGGGCACGCAATCTCGAGGTCTTCTATCAGTTTTCCAAACGCTGCCAGATCGTTACGCTCCATAGCATCAATCATGCGAGCACGAGCCGTGTCGATAGCTTTTTGCCATTCTACGACACGAGCATTGGTGGTTACAAACTGCTTACGGTCAAAGGCTTCGCCAAAACGTTTTGCAGCTTTAGCCACCTCTTTCTCAATCTTTTCTTCCTGCTTCGCCATCCAGTCTTCCACCAAGACATCGGCACGGTAGCGTTTCTTGCTATCGCGATTATCGATCAACGGGTCATTGAAAGCACTGAGGTGACCCGATGCCTCCCATACCTTTGGATGCATAAAAATTGCAGAATCAAGACCCACTATATTCTCGTGCAGTCGGGTCATAGCCTCCCACCAGTAACGACGCACGTTCAGTTTCAGCTCGGTGCCATACTGTCCATAGTCATAAACAGCACCCAGACCGTCGTATATTTCGCTACTCTGGAAGATAAAACCATATTCTTTGCAATGAGCCACTAGGCTCTTGAACAGCTCCTCTTGTGCCATATTCTTCGTGTTTTTACGTTGCAAAAGTAGGAATAAAAAAGCCCTAGCCGAATGGAAGAAATGAGGCTGTACTAAAAAGGAGCGCCCTATTTAGGACGCTCCTATCAATTCAATCAGAGAACTACAACCTTATTTCACAATACGAATCGCTTTGCGAGCACCGTTACGCTCTACCACGAGCATATAAACACCCGCTGGGAAGTCTTCTACTGCAAGACGTAGCTCACTCGCACCATTGGGTTTTACAGTACGTACAACTACACCCTGTGCATTCACCAATGCCACGTTTTCTACTTCAGCGAGGTTGCTTACTACCAACTCGCGAACCATTGGGTTCGGGTAAGCTACGACCCCTGCCAATACAGCATCTTCTACTGCTGTAGCTTTCTTCAGTTTCACAACAAGCGTAGCCTCAGTAGCCGACATTTTTACCTTGTAGCTCTTGTTGGCTTCGGGCTTGACCACTGTACCATTGAACGAAACGTTGTCTATCATCTTACCTGCAGGAGCAGTTACCGTAATCACGAGATCTGTACCTGCTTTTACTTTCGTATCTGCCTTTACTTCGGTTGTACCTGCCATGATCTTAACCGTAGCACCATTGGCTGTTACCTTAATCAGGTTACCTTCGCTAGGCACGGGAGCTCCTTTTTCCTTCAAAACAACCGTCAATGTTGCAGCAGCATCGGGCATATTACCTTCATACTTACCCTCTACTAAAGTCATTTCTACTTCGTTGAGCGTAACCTTATCGATCTCTTTCTCAGCAGGAACATCGCTCACCTCGACTATCAACTTCACATCCTTAGCCACCTTGTTGCCGCTCTTTACTTCGGTTGTACCATTCATTACTTTTACCGTCGTGCCGTTAGCTACAATCGTCAGTACATTACCTTCACCTGGCTGAGGAGCTGCTTTTTCCTTTAGCGTAACCGTCAGTGTTGCAGCAGTCTTAGGCATCTCTACCTCGTAGGTTTCACCATTCTTAGTTGCAGGAGTTGTATTGAGCTTCACACTTTCTACTTCCTTGTCTGTTGCAGTAACCTCTACGCTAACAACCAATTTTTTGCCTTCTTCTACTTCCTGTTCGCTTTCCACCTTATTACCATCTACCTTCACGGTAACCTTTGCCCCTTCTACAGCAGCAATTGTAAGCTTGTACTTTGCAGGTTCGGGTTTATTTTGCAACTCTACCGTTAGCGTAATATCTTCCGTACCCATGGAGAATGTCCAGTGATTAGCATCTGCCCCCTTAGTAGCATCGGTTGTGTTTGCCTTTACTACCTTAACTTCTTTCTTTGGATCGGTTACTGTGATCTCCGCCAATAGTTTAGATCCTTCTGCTACCGCATCTTCCGAATTGATTGTCTGGTTGCCTGCAGTTATGTTAGTAACCACGATTGTATAATCTGCAGCACCCGCAAAGATTACTTTGTGTGTTTTCGACTTTTCTACTAGTTCTACTGCCAACGTAGCATCCTTCTCGGGCATAACAAACTCCCACTCGTCAGCATTAGCCGCCTTATTAGCAACAATATCTTCAACCTTTACACTCTTTATAACTTTCTCTATCCCTGCATTTACCGTAAGCGTCAGAGTTACCTTTTGACCTGCTGTAACTTGTGCAGGAGAAACGAGAGATACACCACCACTCTTGGCAACTACAGCGAACTCTGCTGTACCAGCGAATGTAAAAGTAAACGGAGTAGGCTCTTTCAAAATGACTTTCAAAGTCACAGTATAGCCTGGCATAGTTGCAGTATACTTACCATCAACTAATGCTAGCACATCATCACCAAATAGTACTTGACTCAGCTCCTTATCCGCGGGCACTTTTGTAACTGTGATGCTAAGTTGTGTACCTTCCATAACGTCAGCATCCTCTGTGATAGGCTTCGCTGGGTTCTCTGATACATCTTCAATCTTCAACTCTACACCTTCAGGCTTCTGAATTGTAATCTTACTCTTTGGCTTCTCTTCTAGCGTAACAACGAGTGTAGACTCAATGGCTGGCATCTTTGCTTCCCAGTTGTCGCCAACTTTTTCTACCGTATTACCATTTAGTTTCACTGACTTTACACGCTTTGTTTTTTCTGTTACCTCAATAGAGATCACAAGATCTTCCTCAGCTTCAATCTCAGTAACTCCTGATTCTACCTCGACATCGCCTGCCTTAACCGTTACCGTTGCACCCGCTGGACTTGTAAAGGTGAGTTTATGCTTAGCCGTTTGACCTGGTGTCTTGAAAACAACGACAATATACATATCATCTGTTCCATTTTCTCCAGCAGCATAGCAGTTATAAAC
>CAUVMY010000003.1:0-21054 GCA_963552845.1 uncultured Bacteroidia bacterium | reverse complement strand
TGCCTCGAAGATCGAGAACTAATCCCTTAAGTGGATTTCCTTTTCCACGTACCTTTTCTATCGCCTGACGTACTTCTTTGGCACAACCTATTGTGAAACCAGAAAGGTTGACGTACACCAAATCATTCTTCAAGCGCGTTGCATAAGCAACCGCGGGGATTTGTATACGCGCTCTTTTAACCTCTAGATTCAGCCCCGTCTTCCCATACGGACGATTAACAGTCAGCTTCAATATAGAATTTTCCTTACCCTTCAACTTTGCACTTACCTCGGTGGCAGAAACCCCTTTTAGGTCAATACCATCTATTTTCACAATGGTGTCGCCTGTTTTAAGACCAGCACGCACAGCGGGCGTATTCTCGTAGAGCTGTGCCACGTGCGTATAGTCACCTGCCTTTTGGATAAGAGCTCCAATCCCCGCATATTCGCCTGTTGTAATGAACTGCAACGTTTCTTTTGAGCTTTCAGGAATGTACTCCGTATACGGATCTAGTGTCTTTAGCATCCCTACAATCCCCGCATTCGTAAGTTGCTCGGGATCGGGCTCATCAACATCCATAAGCATCGCATCGCGGAATACGGCAAACAGTGTCTCGAGGTTCTTCGTAAGGTCGTGGTCCGTATAGGCCGAGATACCAAAGAATGCCGCCATGCAAGAAGCCACTGAGACCAGCGCAATGAATAGATATTTTTTTATCCGCATTTGTTTGGAGAGTTGCGATTGAGAAAAGAGGACGCCGCCCAAATAGGCAACGTCCTACAGGATCAACGAAAAACGTTCGATTATTATTTTTCAAGACTTCCTATCATCTTCTTAGGGTCTACCCACTTATCGAAGTCCTCGGATGACACCAGCCCTGTCGCAAGAGCAGCCTCGCGTAGTGTTAAATCCTCTGCGTATGCCTTCTTCGCAATTTTCGCAGCATTCGCATACCCAATATGCGTATTGAGAGCCGTAACCAACATCAAAGAATTGTTAAGATGCTCTGAAATTTTCTTGACATTCGGGTGTATACCACTCACACAATGCGCATCTATTGACACACACGCATCACCGAGCAGTCTGGCAGACTGCAGGAAGTTGCTTATTATTAAAGGCTTGAAAACGTTGAGTTCAAATTGTCCTAACATAGCACCCACGCCTATAGCAGCGTCATTGCCCATTATTTGAGCACAAACCATCGTAAGCGCCTCTATCTGCGTGGGATTTACCTTACCTGGCATGATGCTCGAACCTGGCTCATTCTCGGGAATTAAAATCTCGCTGATACCAGAACGAGGCCCAGATGCCATCAGTCGTAAATCACTCGCAATCTTCATTAAAGAGATAGCTACCTGTCGCAACGCTGCATGTGCACCGACAACGGCATCATGCGCCGAAAGGGCATCAAATTTATTCGGAGCTGTTATGAAAGGAAAACCCGTAAGTTCAGCTATCTTTTTCGCCACGAGTTCGGCATAACCTTTAGGCGTATTCAACCCCGTGCCCACTGCTGTACCTCCAAGCGCTAACTCATAGAGACGAGGCAACGAAGCTTCTACGGCTTTAATGCCCGCTTCAATAAGGGAGGTATAGCCCGAGAATTCTTGCCCTAACGTCAAAGGGGTCGCATCCATTAGATGCGTACGACCAATTTTCACCACATCGACAAACACCTTACTCTTGGCAGCAAAAGAAGCTTGTAAGCGCTTTAATCCAGGCAACGTAACCGTCTGAAGAACAGAAACCGCTGCAATGTGCATCGCGGTAGGAAAAGTATCGTTACTCGATTGCGATTTATTTACATCGTCATTCGGATGAATGAAAGTCGCACCCTCGCCGAGCTTCTTTCCCAGAAGTTGTTGAGCCCGATTTGCCACCACTTCGTTCATATTCATGTTACTCTGTGTACCAGAGCCTGTCTGCCATATCACAAGAGGGAACATATCGGCGTGCTGACCTGCCAGAATCTCGTCACACACCTGAGCAATGAGCTTACACTTTTCTTGATCTAGTACGCCTAGTTCCTGATTGGCAAGAGCTGCCGCCTTCTTGAGGTAGGCAAACGCAAGAATAATCTCACGAGGCATACTCGCTGCCGCACCGATCTTGAAGTTCTCAAAAGACCGTTCCGTTTGTGCTCCCCACAACTTATCAGCAGGCACTTTCACCTCGCCCATTGTATCGCGCTCCACTCTGTATTCCATTTCTGTTATAATTAGTTTCTACCTAACGCTCTCTTACAAAATTAGCGTTTCTATTGATTATTAGGCTCACTACATGAGTGAGACATTATCATCATTCTTTGATTCTGTTTTTGTTAGACCACTCGCGACGCTCCCATTTGTTCTATAACAACAGAAAAGATTATCTCACCATGATATAATAAACCTATTGATTATCATTTTTTTAGGGGAGATATGTAATTCACTCGTTAAATGCACAATATGCGTATGCTTTTTATTCGCTTCGCGCAACGCTTAAATTTCAAAAACCTGAAGCAACACTACAGTCTACATGGACAACTGAATGCAATAATGCATTTTACGCATCTTAGATCGAAGCACTTCTACCCTACTTTCGTTCCTCTACCCACTCCCCGATATTCCGTTTCGCCTCGTCAAAGCTTGCGCCTACCAATATGAGCTCCTTGCCAGACGATTCGTACTTGGTAGCGTAACCTTTATCGATAATCTGTTGTAGTGCCTCTTGGGCAGTACCAGTACTCCAGAGCTTGAACTCAAACACGTAAACATACTTAGGCGTTATCACTACACAATCCGCCCTACCTGTGCTGTTTTGTACCTCCGTTTGCGTGAAAAGTCCCATCAAGGCAAAAACAAGATATACCGCTATCTGATAGTCGCGCTCACGAAGCTCTATATCGTCCTTAGGAGCAATATCATACGGAATACTAGCAAGAAGCGAACGCAGGATTGTCATAAACGCATCCACATCTCCAGCTCGGACGGCATCCAAAAAATCGTTGACCGAAAAGCCAAGACTTAAATAGCTGGGAGCATAGCCTGCCAATAGGTTTTCAAAGAAACCAAAACGTACCTCATTGTTCGGGAAACCTAGCCGATAGGAGTCGGTTTCATTATCGTAACCCTTGATGGTCAAATAGCCTGTCTGATAAAGTATTGGTAAAGGGTCTAGGGCGTTTGCACTAAAGCCATCAAAACGAGTTTCACTCAGGCGTACTTTACCCTCAAGATTAGGAACAAAGTAGTGCGCTTTCTTGAGGTAATTTACCAAAAAAGTGGGTGTGCCTGTGGTAAACCAGTACTTACCCAATGCCCTAGCATCTAATGCATTCAAAAGGCTGAAGGGGTTGTAAACATTCTCCCCGCCTGCACCAAAGAGGTAGCCATCGTACTGTTTCTTCAGTACAGCGAGCGCCTCGGACATCTGTAAGCCCTGTTTCGCAGCGAGGGATTCTACATACGAAGTAAGATTCTCCTCCAGTTCCTGCGCTGTAATGCCACATATTGCCGAAAAATCCTCGCGCATACTGATGTCTTTCAGGTTATTCAAACCACTAAAAACACTCACCTTGCCAAACTTGGTGATGCCAGTCAGAAAAACAAAGCGTAGGTAGACATCACTACTTTTAATTACCGAATAGAACGCTCTAAGAATGTCCCGATGATTCTCATTTAATTCGGGTTGTTCGATGGTATCTAGTAGCGGCTTATCATATTCATCTACAAGAATCACAACTTGACATCCTGTTTGTTCGCACGCGCGTCGGATTACTCCCTTAAAGCGCATCGAAAAATCCTGCTCAGAAGGAGCAATACCATAGAGACCTTCCCACAAGGTAAGGTGGTCATTGAGGTTTATAGCAAGACTTTGTGCCTCTTTATAATTGCTACCATTGAGATCTAGGTACAGCACCGGATACTCTTGCCACGCCTCCCTACCTTCTTGTTGCGCTAGCGCTTCCTCCACCTTTTCGAGATACAAACCCTTAAACAGCTCTTTTTGACCACGAAAGTAGGCAGCAAGCGTCGAAAGAAACAAACTCTTACCAAAACGACGAGGACGACTCAAAAAATAGACCTGACCTTTTAAGAGTTGCACTATATATCGTGTTTTATCAACATAGAGATACTTCTCTTTGATTATTTTTTCAAAGCTCTGAATACCGATTGGTAGCTTTTGTGCCGTCATTTTCGCGAATCCTTGTGTAGCACTAAGATACGAAAAACAAGATATAGAACCTTAATTCTAACATACAATCACTATAAAACATTAAAAGTACGTTGCGTATTTTTTATTACCATATTTCATATACTTGCTTTGCGCCGTAAAACGCTGTTAGCGAAACTCTTAACTCTTAATTTTTAACTTTCTCGTACCTAAATTTACTCCTCGCTCTATAAGCTCTATAACTCTTCAGAAACAAAAAAGGGCGAGGTTACCCCCGCCCTAAAGAAAATTACAACCACTGTGTTACCTAATTAAATTGAGAAAGGAAACGCAGATCGTTTTCAAAGAAAAGACGAATGTCCTTAACCCCATATTTCAACATGGCCATGCGCTCTATTCCCATACCAAAGGCGTAACCAGAATAAACCTTGGAGTCTATTCCACAAGCTTCAAGAACGTTAGGATCTACCATTCCGCACCCTAGGATCTCGAGGAAGCCCGTATGCTTGCATACGTTACATCCCTCTCCACCACAGAGGAAACAACTAATATCCATCTCCGCAGAAGGTTCAGTAAAAGGGAAATAGGAGGGACGGAAACGTATCTTCGTATCTACACCAAATACACGATGTACAAAGTACAGCAACACCTGCTGTAGATCGGCAAAAGAGACTCCCTTGTCAATGTACAATCCTTCTATTTGGTGGAACTGACAATGCGAACGTGCCGAGATATCTTCGTTACGAAATACACGCCCAGGGCATATTACCCGAATCGGCGGCTTCTGATTCTCCATTACCCGTACTTGCACTGAGGAGGTATGTGTACGTAGGAGAATATCTGGATTCTGTTCCACGAAGAACGTATCTTGCATATCTCGTGCGGGGTGCTCCTTCGGAAAGTTCAATGCCGAAAATACATGCCAATCATCCTCTAGTTCTGGTCCTTGAACTACCGAAAATCCAATTGATTCAAACACCCTTTCTATTTCTCGTTGCAATAGAGCTAGCGGATGCAGACCTCCGAATATGTGTTGATGCGGAGTTGCGGTCAAATCCGTTGTCGCTTCGTGCAGGGTTACACTGGCAGAGAGCTCCTCTTGAAACTTTACCAAGAGTTCTTGCGCCTTTTGCTTCAGTTGATTGATAGTAACTCCAAGCGCCTTCTTCTCCTCAGGAGGCAACGCCTTGAAGGCATCAAAAAGAGCTGGAATTTTCCCGTTACGCCCCAAGAATTCTACCCGAAATGCCTCTACTTCCTCCTTCGAGGCAGGATGATGCTGATCTAGCTCAACACTCAATGCTTCTATCTCTTGTAGCATCTTACTTCTTGGAAGAGGTCAACTTAGGCTCATTTAAGAGCTTCATCTTCTTAATTTCTATCCGCTCCTTAGGCACATCGCCTTGTGCGGTTTCTGCGGCAGCAATGGCATCAACCACTTCTATGCCTTCAATCACTTGTCCGAAAACCGTATACGAATTGTCAAGATGTGGCGTACCACCCACCGTCGTATAAGCCTGTTTCGCCTCGGGCGCAAAACGGAACTCTTTCACATTACGCATCTCAGAGGTCATGAGCGAATCGAAGATCCGACGAAGTGCCTCTTGCGACATCTCTGGCTTCATTAGCTTTTCTCTCTGTTCATTGAAACGTTGCATCGCAAGCTGATAGGCATTCTGCTGCGTTATTCGCATTTCAAACTCCTCTAGCTGTTCAGGTGTATAAACCTCGCCCTGTACTATGTAAAATTGCGACGCAGACGACCGTTTCTCTGGATTTACGTTATCTCCCATTCGCGCTGCCGCTAGTGCGCCTTTCTTATGAAACTTGCCAGCCACTAACTCCGCAGGGAGTGTATAACCCAAATCGCCCGTACCTAGCACTGCCTTTGAATTCGGATCTTTCGTGTTCGGATCTCCCGTTTGTATCATAAAGTTCTTAATCACTCTATGAAACGAAACGCCATTGTAAAAACCCTCTTTTACGAGTTTCACAAAGTTGTCGCGATGCTGTGGCGTATCGTTATCCAATGCCACAACAATATCTCCCTTGCTCGTCTCAATCTTTACGACATACTGATCCTTGGGATATTTCGACGCCGCACAACTAAAAAAGGGCAGCGCTACAACTGCTGCACAGAAGACTCCGACACATAAATTGGCAAGACGATTCATTATTGTACATTTGTTAAACTGATGCTAAGTTAGGGCATTTTTGTTTTTATGGGTAATTGTAGAGAAAGCATACTCCAAAAAGTCGTTTTGTTTGTATTCTGCATCCTATTCGCTACTAGTATGCTACGAGCACAGAGTGTGGGTCTGGCATTAAGTGGAGGCGGAGCGAAGGGGCTCGCACATATTGGAGTAATTAAAGCGCTGGAAGAAAATGATATTCCGATTGATTATGTATCAGGGACTTCCATTGGGTCAATCGTAGGTATGCTTTACTGCATTGGCTACTCGCCTGAGGAAATGATCGAAGTCTTTAAATCGCAAGAATTCAAAGAGTGGCAGTCTGGAGTCATCCCCGAAAAGTACAGATACTACATTCGGGACTATATTGAAGATCAGCGTATGCTTACCGTTTCTATCAAGAAACAAGATTCGCTCATAAAACTCATTCTTCCCTCTCACCTTCTAAATACCTCGCAGATGGACCTAGCTTTCATGCGCTTTACTGCTGCTCCGAACGCAAAAGCGCATCAGGACTTCAATTACTTATTCCGCCCCTTTCGTTGTGTTGCAAGCGACGTTTACAATAAACGCGCTAAAATCTTTCGCTCTGGCGATCTTGGGCAAAGCGTCCGCGCCAGTATGACCTACCCGTTTCTCTTTCAGTGCCTAGAAATTGACAACGTGATTTACTTCGACGGCGGACTCTATAACAACTT
Source organism: uncultured Bacteroidia bacterium (assembly GCA_963552845.1). Classification (GTDB taxonomy): domain Bacteria; phylum Bacteroidota; class Bacteroidia; order Bacteroidales; family CAJPTX01; genus Bacteroides_D. Next base: position 14,029 of record CAUVMY010000003.1, on the reverse strand, counting down.
CCCGTGGAACGTACTTCGAGAAGATTTCCATCCCGACATCATCATTGGTAGCAATGTTTCGGGAAGTACATTACCACCGAAAAAGAACGATCTATTAGGTCAGATCGAAATGCTGGTTATGAACCCCACCGACTATGTACTCCCCGACTCCGTGGGCATTGGCATCGATTCTCACTTCACAGGTATAGGTATACTTGACTTCAATCTATGTGACTCGCTGGTGGCGGTTGGCTACAATCATACCATGAAATTGATGCCCGAGATTCGCGATCGTATCGCGCGGAGGTATTCAAAAAAAGCACTGACCGCAGAAAGAAAAGCCTACCGAGATTCTCTTCCGCCACTGATCTTTTCGCGGAACACGGAAGTGAAAGGATTGAATAAGAAACAGGAGGCGTACATCATACACTCCATCAATAAAACACGGAATGCATTTTCATTCCAATCGTTTGAACAAGAGTACTACAAACACTTAGCAGACTGCAATATAGATCGTATCTATCCGCGTGCTCGATACAATCAATACACAGGGCTATTTAACTTGGATCTATCAGTAGATAGAGCCAATCCCTTCGATATCTCGGTAGGTGGAAATATCTCAAGCCGAAACCTCACTAATATATTCTTAGGAATTGATTATAAAGTATTTTCCAATTTCTCTGCTCGCGCATTTGCTTACGGCACTATCGGCAATTTGTACTCCAATGCTCACGTTGGGTGGCGACAAGATTTCCCTACCACCATTCCCGTGTACTACTCTCTAGGCTACTTTTTTTCGCGCTACGACTATCATACCACATCGCCCATTGCAATATTTGACGATTCGCGTCCCCCATATTTGAAAATTAAGGACAACTGCCTCTACACTCGTTTCGGATTCCCTACCTCCTTCAGCTCAGTTGGCAACGTCATGTTGCATTACGGAATCCGCATCGATAACTACTACCAAGGTATTCACTTCTTGCGCAACGACACCCCAGACGAAACGCTCCTACGTTACTTATATGCAGGTGCAGAAATACGCAGACAAACCCTTAACTACAAACAATTTGCTACACAGGGAATCTCCCTATTCTTACGTTCTGGGCTCTTTTATCTTGACGAAGAGCACACACCAGGAAGTACCTCCACGCAACGCCAACCCAGCAGCGCCAAACATCTTTGGTACGGCGTGCACGGATATTACGAGCAATACCTCCCCATCGTATCTGAATATGTTAGTTTGGGGATGATGTACGAAGCACAGTTTATGCTGAAAGACGCTTTGCAGAACTACACCTCAGATCTCCTTGCTAGCCCGAACTTCTCACCATCACCCATTACACACTCAATCTACCTCTCACGCCTTCGTGCGCAACAGTTTGGAGCGGTTGGCATCATGCCCACCTTTCAAATTTACCCAAACTTATACGTACAGGGACGCGCTTTCGCCTTCGTACCTCTTTATGCTGCGCATCCTGATAGCAACTTGAAGAGTGTTTACGAATTAGCCTACAAGAACTATTACATCTTTGGAGAATTCCATATCTTCTATCAGACCATTGTTGGTCCTATCAGCTTTTCAGTAGGCTATCTCCCTGACTGGCAAACGAATCTAGTAGATAACTTCCTACTAAGCCTGAATTTCGGTTACACTATTTTCAATAATACAGGATTGCGTTTCTAAATGGGTGTGTTACGAAAACTTGCGAGCCAGTCCGCCATCTATGGACTAAGTAGCGTTGTTCCCCGCCTTCTGAACTATTTTCTTGTAGTACTCCACTCACGCATATTTACCGAAAGCGAATATGGCGTTATTACCGAGCTATACGCCTACGTCGCCGTTTTACTCATACTCCTCACCTTCGGGCTAGAAACTGGCTTTTTCCGATTTGCTGGAAAAAGAGAAAACAACCCACCTGAAGCGAACCACGTATTTGGCACGATCTTTTACTTCCTCGGGGCAACAAGTCTACTCTTTTTCCTGCTCTGCTGGATATTCCTAACCCCAATTGCCCAATTCCTCGATTACAGTAATAACCCCTCACTCCTCCTCATGATGTTCGCCATTCTCTCCATCGACAGTTGGAGCGCAACCCTATTTAATAGGCTACGTTGGGAAGAACGTCCTATCGCATTCAGCTCCATTAAAATTGTCTCGGTGATTGTAAACATCGGGCTCAATCTCCTATTCCTCCTTCTATTCCCTCAGCTTGGACTCTACGATGCTTCGTTTGGCGTAGGCTACGTCTTACTAAGTAACCTGATAGGTAGTGCGGTGGCTTGGCTTTTAGCTTTTATCGCATGCCACGGTGTACCCCGCTTCTTCAGTTGGAGAACTCTTACCCCAATTCTTGCCTTTTCGTTTCCACTACTTCTGAGTGGACTCGCTGGGACTACAAACGAATTCATGGATCGAATCTTTATCAAATGGCTCAGCCCTGCTGCCGATCCGCTCAGCGAATTAGGAATATACGGAGCAAACGGGAAAATCGCTGTACTCCTAGTGCTGTTCGTACAAATGTTTAAGTTTGCTGCCGAACCCTTCTTTTTTTCTACCGCAGATGAGAAGAACGATCCCAAAATTTACGCCCTCGTCACAAAATATTTCTGGTATTTTACCCTCTTCATTCTAGTGGGTATTCTTTTCTATCTACCTATCCTACAGTATTTTATTGGTTCTAGTTTTCGTTCGGGAATCGGCGTTATTCCCATACTACTAGTAGCGAACCTCCTCTACGGACTTTTTTTCAATGTTAGCTTCTGGTACAAACTACAGAAACGTACTTGGTATGGCGTACTGTTCACATTAACAGGAGCATTAGTGACACTCATTTCAAACTTGTGGTTAACTCCCCTATTCAGCTACTATGGAGCAGCTATAGCTCGTGTAGCAAGCTATACGGTAATGTGCGCTCTATGCATTACAATAGGGCACAAATATTTTCCAGTTCCGTATGACTATCTCCGCATTTTCGCTTCAGCGTTTCTTGCTGCTGCCATTGTAACCCTAGGGAGCATCCTACCCGTAAACAACATGATAGTTCTAACGGCATTACGCACAATTCTTTTACTCCTAATGCTACTCATTCTCATGCGCATGGAAAATTATAATCCACGAAAACTACTTCTGCTATGGAAAACACGATCAAAGTAACCCTAGCCAATGGAGCACACCTCCCTAGCTATATGACAGAAGGAAGTGCTGGAGCTGATCTTTATGCACATTTGCCCGAAGCAGTCACATTGCCCAGAGGCACATATATCGCTATTCCTACTGGTGTATCAGTAGAGCTACCTATCGGATTTGAAGGACAAATACGACCACGAAGCGGACTAGCACGAAAGCATGGCGTTACGGTACTCAATGCCCCTGGTACAATAGATAGCGACTATCGGGGCGAAATCGTTGTGCTCTTAATCAATCATGGCACAGAATCCTATATTGTGCAAAATGGCGACCGTATTGCACAACTGGTAATTTGCCCAGTGACTCACGCACACTTTCGCATCGAAGAAAGTCTCTCTGTAACCCAACGCGATAAACAAGGATTCGGACACACGGGAAAATAATGAAAGCATACCATAATATCACATATATACTACTAACAATCAGTAGTATACTTCTATTAAGCTGTGGCTCTACGAAAAAAGAAACAAATTTGCGTTTTCAGTCATCGGTCGGCGATCCCTATTTCGACACCTACTACCTCTACTTAACCGACTCGACGTTAAAATCTGTTCCGCAGATGCGAAAGAACTACGAAGACTCGCAGTCAGCTGAAATTGCCGATCTTATAGCACAAACCTATTACCAACACGGCATTACAGATTCTGCCGAACAATACATCATCCGCGCCCACACATTAGACTCAAATGTAGTCGATTACACACGAAGATATTATTCTATTCTCGAAGAGACAAACCGTAACCCTGAGAAACTGTTAACATTAGCCCATAGGCTTATTGCACTGGATTCAACCGATGCGAAAAACCAATATAGCCTTCTCATGGCATATATTCGGAACAACCAGTACGATAGTGCTATACGCTATGCAACAGCGCATCGCGACTATTTCCGTCGCTACTTCGAGATAGATATGCTACTCACCAACCTCTACTTGCAAACACAACAACCAGATTCTGCGCTCAAAACGGCACAGGATCTAGTTGCATTCAATCCAACCGAAGCCGATAACCATTTCTTTGCTTCCACCATCGCCGCACGTTGCGACGATACTTTGCGCTACAAACAATATTTCAAAAGCGGCGTACGCTACGGATGTCCAGATACCCGACTCACAGAAGCCTACGTGCAATACATGTTACAATCCCATCAAAACGAAGAACTTATACCTACCCTAGACTCTATCATGACCCAGTGCCACTACCCTACGCCTTGGGTGATAGAAATGCTAGGAAACCTGCGTTTTCTATTTAAGAAAGAAGTTGTCGAAAGTGCCACGGGCGGACACCTCTTTTCTCGTTTTGAAGAACAACTTGACTCTTCGTCTGATGGACAATTCCTCCTTCTGCAATACTACCGAAGATTCGAAGACACCACCGAGATTCTCGCCTCCCTCGAAGCCAATTGCAAGAAGTTCGCACCAAGCTACATCTGGAACGTTTTGAAAATTAGCGAAGAGCTTAAATATAAACCTGCCCCCACGCTACAAAGTTGGGACGAAGAAACTGAAACGCTACGTGAGAACATCACTAATTATCCCTTCGATCTCTTCTCCGCATTTGTCTACTTCGAATACGTCGGAGGTATTGTAGATTCTGTGCAACGTATCGATACAGTAGATCATTACATTGATGTATATAAACAATTGTTGCACAGGAGTAAACGAAGTGCAGTATATACTTTCCCACTAACCTTCCAACAAGACACCACCCTGAACCAACAACAAGTACTAAGAAACAATATTTCACGCCTCTATGGCTACAAAGGCGACCTCACGAGCAAGAACGAAACCTCATTCATTGCCTACAAACAGGCACTTAAATATAATAAAGACAACGAAGTGGTACTCAACAATTACGCTTACAACCTAGCACTTTCCGATGAACGAAAATTAGGTACTGCTCTTCGCATGTCGCAACGAAGTATAGAGATAGATCCTAAGAATGTAAACTATCTTGATACATACGGTTACATACTTTATCGCTTAAAACGCTACAAAGAGGCTAAAGCAGTATTTGTGAAACTACTAACCATAGAACCCAAGCCTGGGAGAATCGCACTCCTACACTACAGCGACGTTCTTGAAGCGCTAGGCAATAAAGATGCCGCAGATGTATACCGTATGAAAGCGGAAGAATAGACAAATAAACACGAGAAATTGATTACACTCATCAGTAATCCCGTTTATAACGAAGAATTAACGTTGTAGGTGAGAACACGTCTTGTTAAAATACGCAAGCAATTTCCACGTATTCTGTTATCCTGCTCTAAATACAACGGCACAAGCCCGTACAAGACACAAGTACTCACGCGTACAAGACCTTAGAAAAGTACATCCGCCTTGTTTACACCACGCAAAAGTAATGTCCAATTACAATACTTTACAAGAAGAGGAACTAAAAATTCGGATTGCAGAGCAGTTTTTTGCCTCGTATGATTGCGGCAGCCGCATCGGTAAAATAGATTTTTGCGCCGTTCAGAGGCAAAAGGTAAACACGAATACACGGGGACAAGAAACGGTTTCGTTGTTGTGGGCGGAAGCCAAACGTGGTGTTGTTGCCGACATTTACAAGCCCCTCGTGCAGCTCATCCTCACCATTGGTAAGGCGCGCACCTTTGAGACCTACCTACCGCCACCCTTCCTTGCAGCGTTTGATGCGGAGAAAATAGCCTTCATCCCTTACAAAGAAATTCTACCCTTTTTCTCGCAGAATGACTTTAACTGGAACGTAACACCCTCTGAGAAGTCGCGCGAATTTGGCTTGCTGTACGACGCTGTAAAAGCAACCTTAGATAAAACCGCCTACATCTTTCGTTACGATGTACATGAAGCTGAGCTACGTGAGTTTATAAAACAGCACTTGAGCGAAAGCTCGGAACTCATACAGATCAACAAGAATAACTTCGTGAGCATCTACCAGCGATGGCTATCACAAGTGCAGCCGAGTATTGATGTAAACTGGGAGGTTCTAAAGAAAAATGGACTAATAGACGGTGATTTCTTTTTGGCAGATCTCCTCTCACACGAAAACCTAACAATAAAAGAAAAGCTGTTTGTTCTGCTACTGAACTCGAAATATATTGTGGATCGCAAAGTAGATGCAGGCGGCATTGTACGCGCTGGGGAAGTCTTCTTCAAAGACCAACAGAAAGCGCATGCGCAGTTTTGGAGTCTGTACCAACATCCGCCCCGCGAGGAGTACTGGGACTACATCATCAAGCGGCGAGACCTCCTTGTACCACAAGATGTGCGCGAGCGCAAAGGTTCTTTCTTTACCCCAAAGATTTGGGTAGACCTCTCGCAAAAGTACTTAGCCGATGTACTCGGCGAGAACTGGCAGGATGAGTACTATGTATGGGATTGTGCAGCGGGTACGGGCAACTTACTAAACGGGCTAACCAACAAGTACAACATCTGGGCTTCGACGCTCGACCAACAGGATGTTGACGTAATGAAAGACCGCATCAAGAACGGGGCAAACTTGTTAGAGAGTCACGTCTTTCAGTTCGATTTCTTGAATGATGAGTTTACGAAACTCCCGCAACCTTTGCAGGATATTGTAAACGACCCTGAGAAGCGCAAAAAGCTGGTGATTTATATCAATCCGCCGTATGCGGAAGCTCCAACTTCGAGAACTATTGTAGGAACAGGACAAAACAGAACAGGAATTACAAAAGGGAATTTCTATAATGAAAAATTCAAAGAGCGATTAGGAAAAGCTGTTAATGAATTTTTCGTTTTATTTCTAAGCCGAATTTACTCTGAAATACCTTCCTGTAGGATTGCAGAATTTTCAAAGTTGAAAATTCTGCAATCTCAAAATTTTTCGCATTTCCGCACTTTTTTCAAAGCAAAACTCGATTCTCTTTTTCTTGTTCCTTCTAATACTTTCGATAATGTCAATGGAAAATTTCCTATTGCATTCTATATATGGAATACGGGGATACAAGACTATTTCAAGTCAATAAATGCTGATGTGTACGACCATTCAGGAACTTTTTTACATAAAAAAGAAATTGCCACTAACGAAGAAAAACAATTTGTAATCCGTTGGCTTCAACAATTCTATGATAAAGAAAATACCAGAATCGCTTATCTGAGAATGATTGGTACCGACATGCAACACAATCAAGGAGTCTACATAACAAACAATTTATCACCCAATGATATAAAAGCATCTATTTACAACTATCACGCATAAGAATCTTTTTGTATGTGTTATTTATGTAACCATACGCCACTGCATCACACAAACATGGATCAACGATCGCGATCAATTTTTTTATCCTACAGCTGAGTGGCAAAATGACTTCACTTTTCAATGTAATTGTCTAACATATATGCTTTTTCATGGTCAAAATCGTATAACCTCAGTAGAGGGTACAAACCATTGGATACCCTTTACCGAAGAGGAGGTGGATGCCAAAGAGAAGTTTGAGAGCCACTTTATGACGAACTTCATCTCTGGGCGGTTTGCGCCCAGAGAATTACGAATGACAAATGACGAATTACGAAATAAGGGCAGAGGAACTTTAGGAGATCTGGCAGAGGAAAATTCGTTTGTACCTACCGAACCTCTGATATTTTCGCCCGAAGCTACAGCGGTGTTTGATGCAGGGCGTGAACTGTGGCGTTACTACCATGCGCAACCGAATGCGAACCCAAACGCGTCGTACTACGATATACGGGAGCACTTTCAAGGTCGGTCCGTGCCCGGACGGGGCAATAGTGCGACAAGCGATCAGAATTTGCGTAAAGGGAGAATGAATAGCAGAAGTGAGGATGCGGAATACAATCGTCTCTTGGGCAATTTGAAGGCAGCAATGGAAGCGCTGCGGCTCAAGATTGTGCCGAAGGTATACGAATACGGTTTCCTCGTTTAGGGCAAAACTAAAAGGCTAAAAGCTAAAAAAACACGGTTCGCAACGTCTAGTTGAAGCGTTGCGCAAAGCGAATATTCTACCTAAAACCTCAACTCAGGGCGCTCATGCTTCTCGCCTATACCCACGCTGAACGAGCCCTGTAGTGACCAAAAGCGTCGCGATTGTGGTCCGAGAGCATCTCCAAACGGAGAATAGGAGACCACAATACCCATACGGAGAGGATATTGTGTACGGAGAAAATGGAAATCGTTGAAAAGTTCCAGCCCTACCACTCGTGTACGGCTTGTGATATTAGCTACGGTTTGCCGTTGTCGGTAGCTTGCAAAAAGCACCGTGTAAACCCGCTTCAAATAGAGTACCGAGCCAAGATTGAAATCGGGGTATGCCAATGGCATCGCATAGTCAAGATCGACCTGCAATGTCGCCTTACCTCGGTACAACAATTCGGATGCATCAAACCATAACGAACGTTTCGTGAACGAAAATGCTTGTTCAATTGTTCCTAAGCCCTGCTGCAATGTGTAGAGCGAAAGACGTACCCCATGTGTCTGCCCTATTCCAGGAAAGTAGCCTACCACTTTCGCTTCAAAAACCTTTGTAAGCTCAACTTGTGGGAGCAAGTAGGAGCGTCCTACCAAATTGACACTTACGCCTAGACGTGGGAACAAACATTGCCGTGCACTGAGCTGCATTGCCGAAAAATAAAGGGAGGTTCGTATCGCAGGCAGCCCTTGCCACAATGTCTCACGGTTAGTGTCGTAGACATAACCATTATTGATGCTCCCTACCAGCGTCGCTGAGAAACTATAGTTGTACATCCTTTCTCCCCACGAGTAGGGGAAAGTAAGTCCCAATTCCGAAGCATAGTATTGTTCTCGCCTCTGTACTCTTCGTGCAGAGAGATTGTAGGCAAATGAACGTCGGTCAGAATAAGCCGAAAACCATAAACGAGGCCATGCACCAAGCCACTCAAGACTCAAAGAACCTCCGTGTCCCTTATCATAAAAATAACCTGCCGTAATCGCCAGTGTATTTGTGGCATTCTGCGACATTGCTGTAAGACCGAACTTACTATGTGTTAGGGTTTCTATATCGCCTTTTGGGTTAAAGTAGAAAGGTGCCCAACTATGAAAATGCAAAGCATTGCCCAACTGAGAGTAGGAACGAGAGGGATATAATGCCGTTGGAGTATGTTCGAGATTTGTTTGCCGCCGATAACGCTCAGGCCGTGAAAAAAGTAGTTGGGGTTTGAAGTTCTCTAATTGTACGGGGGCTCCTATCCGTCTTTGTACAATACGTACTTTGTAACCATTGAGTGTATAGCTCGCACACAACAGCATTGTATCTATTGGGCAAACATACTCCACCCCGTATGGGTCTAAAGACAACGGATATAACACCGTCGCAGAGTCAGCTTTAGACTGCCACGGCAGAAAATAAGCCTGCCGCACATAGTCCTGACTCATAGAAAAATATAGCCCAGCGGCATCACTGTTTATGTTAGAAATATCCTTCTGAAGAGGACCAAGAATTGTATCAACCCGCTGGCTCTCCCAATTATAGTACAATAGATATGCGCCCTCGTCTCTTACTGCACGTAGTACTGTGCTAGCTTCGGTTGCTCCTGCACATAATTCGCGTAGCTCCCAACCCTTAAAAGCCTTTGCCTCTTGGTGCTGTAACAATCCATCAGTTAGTCTGCGTTCGGTTAGTATAAATTCCCCACGAGGTTGTACCTCAATACTTTGTACTACGCCCCGCCGTAAGTTAGGCAACGGTGAAATAGCATTCACATTTTGGGTTAGTTTACGAGTTCTGCCTGTAGCAAGATTACACGCCCATATATCGGCAGTTTGCTCATTGCTCCACCGTGGATCAGACTTAAGCTGCACCCATGTTGCAATGGTATCGTCGTAACGAATATTGCCCGAAATGCTCCGAATAGGTACGAAGCGTTCTCGTTTTGACTCCTCTAAGTTCTTAGTCCTAAAGAGAGCCTGCCATTCGGAATAACTGCGCTGCAAATAGAAAAACTGTTGCAGGGTGGGGGAGTAGTGTGGAAATAATTCTGATTGATACGCACCTATTTTTTGTGAAGGGTACTGCGCTGTATTGCTACGTGTTGTAGAATCGAGATGCACAAGTGCACGGGAGAAGAGTTGTGGGCGCGTAAGCCCTGTATAACGTTTGATTGCGAAATGAAAAGGGAAAATTTGATAGAGATGTAACGAGGTATAGTTCAAAATCTCTGGCCAGAACTCAGTCCCATATTTCGCATAACCGTAATCGACGATCAAGGAACCAAAATGATAGTGATTAGGAGCAAAACAGTAAAACGAGCCATTGAGATGTTGATCGTACGAAAGATGCGCACCAGACAGCAGCTCCGCTCTGTAGTGCTGATACTGAGTGGCAGAATGCAAGCGCCCTATTCGCCCATTAGCGCTCTCATAATAAACGGCATCCCCCTCAAAGAACCACATAGGCGTAACAGCCGACGCAAGTGCAACCGCTTGTTCGCCAATTACGTAGCCCGCAATTCGCACAGTTTTCCAGTTCAAGGCGTTCATTTGTGCGTAGTGTCGCAATTCGTGCGATACGAGGTGTGTCAACCATGGTGTCGGTTCAGACGATTCGCCACCCGAGAGACTGTAAAGCTCCATACGCGCGGGTGTCCAAGCTACAAGACCATTACTGTAGGGGGTATTGTGGTGTAATACGATAGGAAAATCTTTGTATTTGCGCGATGTAATAGAGACAGTAGGCTTATTGTACTCTAAGATGTCGGCAACGCGTGTTGCTGCTGAGTCTCCCCACCTTGGGAAGATAATACGGAAATCATCCTTCTGTAGGAGGTAACGAGGCTTAAAATCTGACTCGCCGCCATTGAAATAGTATTGTGCCTGCACTTCGCCCATAAGAAGTACGAAGAAGGAAAGGAAGTAGACATAAGCTCCTAATCGTCGCATTTTAATGCTCTTGGTTTCCGTAAATGTAGCAAGAGTGGAGCAGTTCAAAAAGTTGAGACTGATATTACGTTTTCAACTCAAGTATACTCTGATTAGGCTAGATTGCGTAGCGCCTAAACCTTGAAGAAATATTTGCCAAATTATATCCCTCTCCCAGTTTCTTTCGTCAATAATCGTATCTTAAACTAAGGTATATTTGTGTGAGCAAGATAAAACCTCGTTCTAGGAATGAAGCTTCTATTTTTTTTCAAAAAATAGAAAAGATGGTAAGGATAGAACTATTATAGCAAGCAGATATAACCTAACATGTTAGATTGTAAAATCCCTCCTATTCTTGTTCTTATTATTACTGCAGGTATTGTCGTCGGCATCCCCTACATTTTTCCTTTTTATGGAATAAGATCTGTTGTGCTGAGCGTACTTTTTATCGTGTTAGGTGTCATCATTGCCTTGCTGGGTGTATGGGAGTTTCGGAAATCAAAGACAACACTCAATCCTACTACCCCAAAAAAAAGTAGTCGCATCGTGGACACGGGGATTTATCGTTTTAGCAGAAATCCGATGTATTTAGGGATGGCTTTTATGCTTGTAGGTCTTATTTGGGGGTTAGGTAATTATTTGTCTTGGCTCGGATTTCTTGCTTTTATGCTCTATATCACACACTTTCAGATTCTGCCCGAAGAAAAGACATTGAAAGAAATCTACGGCGAACCATATAACGAATATCTTACAAAGGTACGTCGCTGGTTATAACCACAACACAGGCTAGTGTCGCTTTATAGCACTTTTATCTATAAAAAAAGACTCCCCGCAACGCATGCCAGTCGCGGAGAGTCCTAACAAACAAAAAGAAGATTTTACTTACCCAAAGTAGCAACCATTACGGCCTTGATGGTGTGCAGACGGTTTTCTGCTTCATCAAAGACAATAGATGCTGGCGACTCAAATACTTCCTCAGTTACTTCGAGAGCATCTGCCCCGTACTTTTGGAAAATCTCTTCGCCTATGGTCGTTTCACGATTGTGGAATGCTGGTAAGCAGTGCAAGAACTTGCAGTCGGGATTACCCGTTAGCTCCATCGCCTTTGCATTTACTTGGTAAGGCATCATCTGTTTAATGCGTTCTGCCCAAGCTTCTGCGGGCTCGCCCATAGAAACCCATACGTCCGTATATAAGAAGTCGCATCCCTTTACAGCTTCAGCCACATTCTCTGTAATGGTAATCTTAGCTCCCGTAGTCTTAGCCACGTCCTGTGCCATCTTCAAAATAGCAGGATCTGGCCAATATGCCTTTGGAGCAGCTGCACGATAGTCCATACCCATCTTAGCGGCACCCATCATGAGCGAGTTCCCCATATTGTAGCGAGCATCGCCCAAGTAGCAGAACTTAACCTGACGCAAAGGTTTGTCAATATGTTCCTGCATGGTGAGGAAGTCTGCCAAAATCTGCGTAGGATGCCATTCGTTTGTAAGTCCGTTCCATACAGGCACGCCAGCATACTGTGCTAAGGTCTCAACCTTGAACTGCTCAAAACCACGATATTCAATCCCATCGTAGATACGCCCTAGTACACGTGCTGTATCTTTCATAGACTCCTTCTTACCCATCTGCGAGCCAGAGGGTCCCAAGTAAGTAACACCAGCTCCTTGGTCGTGTGCAGCGGTTTCAAAAGAGCAACGTGTACGTGTCGAATCCTTTTCAAAGAGAAGAACGATATTCTTACCCTTTAGGAGTTGCTGCTCTGTACCTGCATACTTTGCCTTCTTGAGGTCAGCTGCCAGACGAAGGAAGAAACGGATTTCTTCAGGAGTAAAGTCGTACAACTTCAAAAAGTGACGATTCCGCAAATTAACTGCCATGACTATATTACGTTTTTAATGGATTCTACTATTTCGAAATACGTGTACCTCCGTTTGTACCGAGGCTGTTGGCATCTGTTATCACACTAACCTTTCCTCCCGCTTGCACAAAATCTACAGCTGCTTGGATTTTAGGTGCCATATTTCCTTCACCGAACATTCCCTTTGCAGAATAGTCTGCTAATTCTGTAGCGGTTACCAGCTCCAACTTCTTTTCATCGGGTTGACGGAAGTTGATGTACACATTGGGAACATCGGTTAGGATGTAAAACTCTTCTGCACCTATTTCACGCGCTAGTACCGAATTCGCCGAATCCTTGTCAATTACAGCCTCAATAGGTTCTAACGTCTTGTCTGCTTTATAAGCTACAGGGATTCCGCCTCCGCCCGCTGCGATAACAATTACGCCGTCTTCTGCCAATCGCTTTACCAAACTAGCATTTAGCACCTCAATAGGCTTAGGAGAAGGCACTACACGACGCCATCCTGAGCCAGTAGTACGAACTTCTTCCTTAAATATCCAACCTTGGTTCTTTGCCAAAGCATCCGCTTCCTCTTTTGTGTAGATCTTTCCTACACGCTTCGTCGGATTTGCAAAAGCCTTGTCTTGCTTGTCCACTAATACAGGTGTTACTAGGCAGCAGACCTCACGCTGTATGCCATGTTTTTTCATTACGGTGCGCAGAGCGCTCTCGATCATATAACCGATAGAACCTTGCGATTCTGCAACACAGACATCTAAAGGCATAGAAGGCACTGCAAAGGTCTCTTCACCAGCCGCCTGTTGCATCAAAATATTGCCTACCTGCGGTCCATTACCATGACCTATTACTAGGTTTGCTCCTTCTTTGAGAAGAGGCACTAAGTGCTCCATCGTATCAAGGGTGTTGGCGATCTGTTCTTCGACCGTCCCCTTCTGGTTGCCTCGCAAAAGCGCATTTCCGCCGAGTGCAACGACTACTGTACGTCCCATGAAAATAAATTAGTTTCTTACGCTTTCAAAACACAAAGGTAGCAATTCGTAACAAGTCTAAGGACTTTTGTGACAACATACCCACTACCAGCCTTTGTAGTATTGCGAAAAGGATTCTACCACTACCACGCTTTCTTACTATCTTTCGCATAGCAAAGCGATAATAGTAAGATGGAAG
>CAUVMY010000002.1:0-21339 GCA_963552845.1 uncultured Bacteroidia bacterium | reverse complement strand
ACGCTTTACGCATCTTGACGCATGTACCCAAGGAAGAGTTCCCTGCACAAACGCTAACCATTGAATTATACCTCGAGGCAGGAATTCGTGGCTGTGAAATCGGGTACATTCTTGCCGATCGTGACCCCAAAACCAAGGAAAATAGGTTTGGTGGGCTAGATTTGTTACGTTTGGCCATCCCGCGCCGCACCTACACGAACAACCATATGGATGTTGTTGCAGCTGCTCTTAAGAATGTATACGACCGTCGTGAAACGATAACACGTGGCGTAAAAATTACATGGGAAGCACCTATAATGCGTCATTTCACGGTGCAGTTGGAAAGACTATAGATTTATAGGAACTTTGTAAGCGGGTAACGGAGCATCCGTTGTCCGCTTTTTTTGTTGTATAATTTAACAGCGAGTCTTATCGCAACGCATACTACTGGGTTGTAAGACTCCCAAATAGAGGATCAGGCATGCTTCGTTCAATGACGGGTTTTGGTAAATTTACTTGTACCGATGAGCGCTTGTTGCTTACTGTCGAGCTCAAGTCTGTTAATAGTAAAATTCTGGATTTAAGCGCACTACGAGTGCCGACGCGCTATCGGATGTATGAAGGTGTGTTACGTAATCTACTCGCTGAGGGCTTAGAACGAGGGAAGATTGAGATGCAAATAACGCTGACTTGGCAAGAAGGGTACGAACCAATGCTAAGTGGTTTGAATAAAACACAATTTGTACACTTGGTTTCCACGCTACGCGAAGCTTGCCAAGTTTCGCACTTACAATGTTCCGACGATGCAGTCTTTCAAATTGCAATGCAAACAGAGGGGATATGGCATCAGGAAGAACTGCCCGTCTCAGAAGCGGAACTTAAACTACTCAAAGGAGCTGTATTAGGCGCTATTGCAGAGGTAAACAATTTCCGAGAAAAAGAGGCAGAGGCCACAGCTCGCGATTTTGCACAACAGATTGTGACCATTAGAGCCAAAGCTGCTCAGATTGATAAAATCAAGGATTTGCGCCCAGAGTTCTTCCAGGCTCGTTTCGACGAGGAGTTAGCAAAGCTAAAAGCGCGAGAGAATATTGAAATAGATGATAGTCGCCTTGCACAAGAGATCTTCTATCATATTCAGCGCCTAGACGTTAATGAAGAACTTAAGCGTTTGGAACAACATTGTGTCTACTTTGAACAGACGCTCAGGACAAATGTTTCTCAAGGTAGAAAACTGAGTTTCATTGCGCAGGAAATGGGGCGGGAGATCAACACACTTGGCTCAAAATCTTGTGACAAAGAAATGCAACATCTTGTGGTAGAAATGAAGGATGCGCTTGAGAAAATCAAGGAACAAGTATTGAATATTCTGTAGACGATGGTCGATTCGGTAAGTACAACGCTCGGGCAAGCGTTGGTTTTTTCTGCCCCTTCGGGGTCTGGCAAAACCACTCTCATAAACTATTTACGCTCGCTCTATCCGAATCTCCGCTTTTCGGTGTCTGCTTGTAGCCGCGCGCCGCGCGCAGGAGAAAAAGATGGCGAGGCCTATTATTTTCTTAGTGCAGCCGAGTTTAGACGGTGCATAGAACGTGGAGATTTCCTCGAATGGGAGGAGGTCTATGAAGGCAATTTTTACGGTACTTTGCGTAGTGAAGTACAACGGTTGTGGGCTCGAAAAGAGGTGGTGTTGTTCGATGTTGATGTAAAGGGGGCATTAAACCTCAAACGTGCGTTGGGCGATTTGGCATTGACCATTTTTATAGCTCCCCCATCGCGAGAAGCTTTGCGGCAGCGCCTCGCATCGCGAGCGACGGAAACAGAAGAGTCGATGGCTAAACGACTTGAAAGGTATGATTTGGAGATGGCGCAAAAGGAAAATTTTGATTGCGTCGTGATTAACGACGATCTTGAAAAAGCGAAAAAGGAACTCGCCACAATTGTAGCCAATTTCTTAGCACGTCCCCCATTTGCATAGCCCTCTCTCTCAAGGATGCGAGTCGCTCTTTTCTTTGGAACGTTTGATCCGTTGCATATCGGGCATATTGCCATTGCAGGGCATGTTGTGAATATGGAGGAGATTGATGCTCTGTGGTTCGTACTCTCGCCGCACAATCCGCATAAGGAAGTCTCACGGATTCGTTCGTTCGATGCTCGTTTAACAGAACTACAACAGAGCTTATCCTATTATGCCGACGAGCGTTTAGCTTTATGCGATGTAGAGAAGCAACTTCCCCGTCCTTCGTATACAATCGTCACACTTGAATATTTGGAAGCTGCGCATCCTGATAAGCAGTTCCACGTCCTCATGGGGGGCGATTCATTGCTCTCGCTTCCCTCTTGGCATAGAGGCGAAGAACTCTTAGCACGTTTCCCTATTTTGGTTTATCCGCGGGGCGAAGTACGAGAAATCCCTACATCTATCACACATCGTGGCAACATTCAAATGCTTGATGCGCCATTGCTAAATATCAGTTCCACCTACATTCGTGAAGGAAGGCGCGCGGGCAAGAATATGCGTTTTTTTGAAGCCGCACGTTGTAGCGGACATTAGCTCCAAAGTAGCTGCACAAAGGGCAAGACACTGAGTTCGTATTTTTATGTCTCTTTTACCCCATTTCGGCATAATAGGGCATCAGTACAAACTTTGTGCACAGGGGAACAGAGTATACATTCCCGTTTTGTAATCCAAATTATTGTTGTCTGGTAAAAACTGGAGATCGTGTTTTTAGAACACACAATCCCTGATCGCGCCGTTAAAAAAGTGCGCTCTCAAAAAGATAAGCTCCTCCTAGTCAAAAAGTCTGCTCTGAAGCGGTGCATTTTGTTGCGATTTATTTAATTCTATGGGTGCTTTTTGGGCTCTTCAAGGAAAATGAAGCTAATACACATTTTTTAGTGCAGTATCAAAAATGCACAATTAGGGCACGTGTGACGCATTATAAGAGTCTGTAATAGAATACAAGAGAGTGCCCGAGTTCGGTCGCATTATTGCGAAATGTGGGGGACATCATGCAAAACATTAGATTTCAATGTGTTGCCCTTACAGGGCGCATACGGGAGAAATGCGGCATTTACCCAAGGTGTCGCGCATACTGTGCGCTTACCTTGGGCTAGATTGTACTGCCCTTTCAGGGCGAAAAACAAGATCGCATTGCGCGCGATTGTTATCAATGCTTTGCAGATTTCTGAATCGCATTATAATGCGTCGCCCGTGGTGCGTACACTGCAACGCTACGGAATAAGAGAATTTCACACACACTCTCTCTTGCAAAGACTCCCTTCGGTTAGACCTCGAATGAGAGCTTAATGATTTTGTATACCTTGCCCGTGTGGTTTTTAAGCGGGAGATAGAATTCTAAAAGCTGTAACTCCGTACCATTGATATTCTGTTGCATAGCAATTCGTTTGCTTTTTCCCGAACGCACATCCCGCCAAAAATCGTTGTATTTTGCCCTATTCCATCCCACTATTTGGCAACCCTCGGAGAAATGAGAGTGCAGTACCTCTTCACGCGTCACCTGTAGCCTATCCAGATAGCTTTGGCTCGCATCCGTTGCATAACCATCAAGGTCATATTCCACATAAAACAATGAGGCAGAGAGAGCTGTAAACAAGCTCTCATTTTCCTCTCTCTTTCGGTCGGCTTCCTCCTGTGTAGCTTTTATTTCTTCAAGGTTCTGTCGGAGTTCTTCGTCTTGTGCTTTCAGTTCTTCCGATTGTTCTTGCGCTTGCGCTAGAAGCTGTTTGGTATTCATCCCCACCTGCACGGTAAAAAGACTAGCAGCCACGTATACCGACAAATTGTTAAGAAACTCAATAGCGTGCGGCGGGAAAATTTTGAACGAAGCGAGCTCGAGTACGGCAATAGCCTCGCCTTCATGCAAAAGCGGGACAATGAGTATACAGTTCGGTCGTGCTTGCCCTACGCCTGCCATAATTGCGGAATAATTCTCTGGGATCTCGGTCAAAAAGATATATTTTTTTTCCATTGCACAAGAACCGATGAGCCCTTCCCCCATTCTGAATTTTGCCGTCAGGTAACGCTTTTCTCCCCATGCAAAAGAGACTTTCATGTTGTACTCTTCCTCTTGACGACGCTGATGGCGATCATCGTCGCGTAAATACAGAGCTCCCATCTGCGCATCAACAAAATGTGCACTCTGGAAAAGGAAGTTCTCGCACAACGAATCAAGATTGTTGGAGTTTTGGCGCAGCAGTTCACTAAACGTTGCTAGCCCGTGGTTAACCCAAGCTCGGTTTTTGTTCTCTATTTCGCGCTTTTCTTCTTCAGCCTTCGCCGCTCGTAGGCTATTGCGAACTGCTACTAACGACTTGCCCAGCGTGTCATTCTCTCCCAAGAGAGTGATATCCTGCGACAAATCGCCATTGCCAATGCTCTGTGCCAGTCGGTTCATATGGCGTAAGCCATTCAGGAGTTTATTCATCGCCACACTCATCCACTCCATTTCGTCGGCAGAATGGATCTTGAAGATTTTATCAGACTCTAAATCGCCGTGTGCCAATGTATTAAGCATCTGCGTCATCTGTAGAATGGGGCGAGTTATAAGAGACGATATTTTGAGAAGTGCAAGCCCCGTGATAATCATTGCAATAAAACCAACGAGGAGCGAGATCTTCAAGCTGTCATCGGCACTATGTGTTATGACACTTAGTGGTACGTAAATTCCCATTGCCCAGTTAGAGTGTGTGTTCGTGATAGAGATGGGGGTAATGTATACGTAATAATCTTGTTCTGTGTGAG
The DNA here is from genome assembly GCA_963552845.1 of uncultured Bacteroidia bacterium. Classification (GTDB taxonomy): domain Bacteria; phylum Bacteroidota; class Bacteroidia; order Bacteroidales; family CAJPTX01; genus Bacteroides_D. The sequence continues at coordinate 16,595 of CAUVMY010000002.1, read as the reverse complement.
GGTCTTGATAGATGAAAGAGGCGGGTATTCCCTTTCGGATTTTATCTTCGAGATTTTCGTTAAATGCCACTGCTCCGAAGAGCTGTTCCACGCTTTTGTTGAGCATAGAGTCCAGTGGATGCGAAGCGATATATGCCTTGCTTGAAAGGAGAAAAGAGATACTCCCTTCAAAAGGCTTTATTTCGCGAATAAAGTCTTGGATCCAGTTCAATGCTACATCTAGCCCTACCATACCCGCAAAGCGCGAATTTTTGCGAATGGGAGCTGCTACAGTAGTCATCATCCTTCTGTTTTGCGAACTTTCACTTACTGTATCGAGGTATGGATTCCAAAGGTCTGGGACATTTATGCGCTTAAATTCGGCATAAGGGGCAGGATCGCCATTTAACGACAGCTCTGTGGTTACACTGCGCAAGATCTTGTTGTCATCATAATATAGATAGCGCGCTAAGCGTCCGTACTCTCTGGTGTAATTGGGGCGGAATTGCGCATATTCGTAGCTATCCCAAAAGGCGGTAATCTCGCGGTGATTCTTGTAAGTATTTTGCAACATCTCCAGAAATAGGGGTTGCCATTGTGTAGAGTCTAGGGAGGCGAACGAGCCAAACGATTCGGCTAGAGAGGTTGCAATACCCATATACTCTTCAAAACGACTCCGTACTTCAAAAGCCGATTTCTCTGCGCTGAGTTTCACTTTCGCGTATGCTTCGTCTTTCAAGGTTCGGGAGGTGTTATTGACGATATAGCCGATGGAAATAACATAGATGACTAGGGCTAGCAAAAGGACAAAAAGAACTATTTTATTCCGTATGCTAATATAGATGCGCATGTTGAAACGTGTTATAGAGAAGGACGTGTTGTTATAATATATCCGCGATACCGTGGCTAATTGTCTACTATCGTAGAGTGTAGTCTGTTTTTTGTACTATATAATTATTGTCAGGTTGCTGTTTGAGGTTTACTACCAAAAATGGTATCGAGAGAATGAGATACATGCAGACGTACGGCTACATGATTGTAAATAAAGCGAGCCACTTCACCGTACGAAGCGATAGAGCGTGGTGATGGTTTTGGTACATAAAAGCAATTAACGGAAAAGGTAACAGAGTCTGCATTGACTGCGAAGAGGTCTTCTTCGTTTAGGTAGCGTTTCCCGATGTAGTAGGAAAGCCCAGGAATTACGGGTGTAGCAAGTATGAGGCTTTTTCCCGTCACATTTGTTAGAATTGAAGCCGTTGTATACTCACCGTGGAGCTGCGTTATAAGGGTCGTTTCGGCATTTATTGCGATGTTGTGCGTATTCGCGTATGTTTTAAAGGCGGTACGAAGTTCTGTAGTATTATTTAGGATATCGTTTTTCTCCCCCTCCTCCTTGGTACTATTCTCAAGTACTGAGCATTCCGAGATATTGAAACTTGCATTAGGGAACTTGAAGCGCGGCTTACTGAGGTCTGGTTCGAAAGGGTTTATAATATCATACCATGCTTTATAGTTGTCATACAGAGCACAGTGCATTACCACTACGCGTTCTACATAGAATTCGCCTGTTCCGCCGTCAACCACCACAGATTCGCGCATATTAGGCATTCCGCATTCACAGCCAGCAATCCACCCGATTACAGGGTGCTGCCAAGTAGGCGTTGTTGCCGAATAGATCGCAAAACTTAGATGTACTGAGCTAAAGGCTGGGATAGCGATAATTGAGAAACCATTTGGGAAAGCATCCTCTTCAATGCTCTCAAAGTTGAAAGACTGGTACGAATTGATGTGTACGCTACGTACCCACGGCGAGAGATCATTAACTTGTATGAGGAGGGGTTCTCCTTCCTCATTATAGGTTACTTCGTTCTGGTTAGATATCCCTCCAATCCAGTTCCCAGTGGGTAGGAGCGACAAAGTTTCATCGAGCGCCGTAAGTACGAGAACGCGATCGTTACAGATCATCTCGGTAACTTCGCGGATAGAATAATAGGCGCGCTGCTCCATCGTTATGCTTTGAGTGAAACAAAGATAGTGCTTTTTCGTAGCAAGAGAACGGCTTCTGTAAGTTGAAAATTAGGGAATTAACTCTTCTTTCCTCTCCGATTAGAGCGCACGATTCGCACGTCCTGTATTTGTAATGATCGTCTACCCTTATGGTTCTTTCGTCTCCTTTACGTAAAGGATTGCGCTATTTTCGCAATCTCGTTATTGTACTCATTTTGCTCTGTTTTCTAGTAACTCTGCTGTTGCTCCTTTTTGAAAAGAAATGGGGAGAATTTGCCGTGCAACAGAGTATAGAGATGCTCAACGAGGAACTCAATGTGCCGATTACAACCTCGGGGATTGAATTTACCTTCTTTGCCAATTTTCCGCACGCTAGTCTTCATCTTCGTGATGTTGTGATACCATCGGCACACGAAAAGATCTTTGGTAAACGCGATACGCTACTTGTTGCAAAAAGTGTATTCCTCGCACTCAATCCTTTCGATCTTTTGAACAATAGGATTCGCGTCAAGTCCTTCCGAATTGTACAAGGCTACTTAAGTCTAAAACACGACAAAGCGGGTTTACAGAACTACGACTTGTTAAAGAAACGGGAGAATAACGAGGCTGATAATAAGGCATCGTTCGCCCTTGAAGTACAGTCGCTTTCGTTGTCACAGATGGTTGTAGAGTTTAACGACGCACATGCGCTTTTTACAGGTAAGCTCGTTGTTCCGACGCTTGATGCCAAATTCCGTTTTGCCGAAGGCAATTCTTACTTTGATGTGGCATCTGATGGCTTGGTAGAGTATGTACGTCAAGGCGATTTCATTTTTGCACAAAAGCAGCATTTTGATCTTAAAAGTCGCTTCAAAATAGAAGCGGGCTGTCTTGAAACAGAACGAACTACCATTGAACTAGATCGTAATCGGTTTGCTATTTCGGGTTATTGGCATCTAAAAAAGAACGATACTCGCCTCAACGTCTCTGGTTCGCATCTCGACTTACGTACGTTGCTCGCATTTGCGTCGCAATATAAATGGCAACTTCCTCCCAACATAGATTTGAGGGGAGCTCTCAACGCCGACCTCAGCATGGAGAGCGATGGGAGTCATGAGGGGAAATTACGCCTTAATATGAAGATACACGGCGAAAAATTAGCATTACAGATCGCCAACCAGAGTTATACCCTCAAGGTCTTCCAAGGGAGCTTCTCGAACGGTAGTGACGCATCGCGGCGTTCAACAATGTTTGAAATAGCGAAATGCGAGATACAAAGGAAGAATTCGACACTATCGGCACAATTCCGTATCAATAATCTGGAGCACCCTTCAGTCTATACAAAATTGGATTTTACACTGCTGGATAACGAAGTCTTACTCCCATTCCTAACCCCCTACATACAGGATTATAAGAGCTTACGCGGCAGTGGCGAATTAGTAGCTTCTTTACAAAATCTGGATTCCTTTTCGTTAGAGACGTTCCATAACCCACGGTTAAGGCTGGATGTAGATTTTGATATAAATACGTTCAAAGCCAATTCGTATCAGATATTCACAAACCTGCGAGGCGCTGCCACCCTTGCCGACGACGATTTAATAAAAGGCGCATTGCGAGGAAAGTGGAATGGAGTCGACTTTGAACTAGGGCTCAATGTACAACACTTCCTCTCGCTTTTCCGCAAAGGTTCTGCTCCGCAGTGGACCGTGAATGCGCGTCTCTCTCATTGCGATATACCCATAAACGGCATCCCTATATGGAATCCCGACTCGACTGTCCTAGCGACGAATGATACGCTAGTGCAACGCAGAGACCCATGGGAACTAATAGGGACAATAAAAGGAGACCTAGAACTCTACAAGAGTCTTTATCGCGGCGCGCTGATAGATTCGGTTCAGGCTCGTTTTCTTGTGACACAAAACAGAATGCAGTTTGATTTGCAAAAAGCAAAGCTTCTGGGCGGGCGCGTCCGTGGCGAGCTCCTATTTCAAGAATCTGCCGTCACTCGCCCTCTCTTGCGCACAGAACTGTACACGGAGCGGCTTAATTTACAAGAATTGTTCCTTCGTTATGACGACTTTGGACTAAAGAATTTCGGACACGAAAATATTTCAGGTTTTCTCTCGGGGACAATCTCCTTGCACCTCCCCTTTGAGGGAGGGAAACCATCGCTCCCCGATCTACAGATGCACACAAAGGTGGTAGTACATAACGGCGAACTCCGAGAGATAAAAGGGTTAGAGAAACTCTCTACTTTTATCAAACTCGATGAATTACGTCACATCCGCTTTTCTACGCTAGAAAATGAGATCTCGGTAATGGGGCAAAAGATCGTAGTGCCGCAGATGAATGTTCAGTCGTCTGCGCTTTCGCTTAAGTTACAGGGCGAACAGCATTTTGATTCCCGTTTTCAATACCGTTTGCAGCTCTCTCTCTCTGATTTGCTCTTTAATCGTTGGCGCGGGAAGAGTCGCGATCTGGAGAATGAGGTATACGAGGAGGGGGGGAATATGGGTGGTTCGTTGTACCTCCTCATCGAAGGCGACTCTACCAATGTGCATGTTTCTTTTGATCGTCGAGCACTTGCCGAACGCTACCAGCAGCGTGTAAAACGCGAGAAAGAAGAGCTAAAGGCTTTGTTTAATGAAGAGTTTAATTGGGAGAACCGCGATTCGGCTCAGAATGCAGAACAACCCCCCGCTGTTCCGACGAAACGCTACACAATAGAGTGGGAGGAGAACGATACAATAAAGAAAGCGGACTCGGTAAAAACGAAGCCTAAACAGCAGCCCGTAAAAAAGAAAAAAGAGACCCCCGCTGTTACATGGGAAGACGAGTAGTCTGCATGCAGTTTCGCATCATTCAAAGCTTTTCGCATTTATTTTTTAGATACCTGCTTTGGTAGAGAACAAATAGCAGCGGACAAACGTTACTCTAGTGTACTTAAATTTTTAACCGATGAGTGTTTTAGATTATACAAAACTCGATGCAGGATACAGTGCGAAGACCATCGAGGCTTTAAGCCAGCTATTGGCAGACATGCAAGTGTTCTATACCAACCTTCGTGGTTTCCATTGGAATGTCAAGGGGCATTTGTTCTATCAGTTGCACGCTTATTTTGAAGAAGCATACAATTCGTATGCAACACACATTGACGATATTGCTGAACGCATACTACAGCTCGGCGGGCAGCCAGATCCTCACTTTTCAACCTATCTGAAAGTGGCTAAAGTGAAGGAGCAGTGTCCGAAGTGCGTTGACGAATTCGGTATGGCAAAGAATGTGTTGGAGACGTATGGTCTTTTGGTTCAAGAAGAGCGTTCTATCCTCGAAAGATTGGATGCAGGCGATGCAGCCACGAATGATTTGCTAACCGCCATAATTCGGGAACAAGAGAAAGCGATCTGGATGCTGAATGCGATGCTCCAGAAGTAGGTTCTTTTCATTGTGGAACTTTTTGTTGGGAGGCTGCCTAATCGGGTAGCCTCTTTTTGTATCCTTGCTTCTCACGCTGTATAGATGCCTCATCGTTGGTTGAAAGCTCCTCATAAGAAGTGGTGATTTTCCCGAAATTGGATAACAAAATGTGCCGTACAAGCGCGAAATACGCTAGTTTTGCGACTCTCAATAACCATGAAGAATAAGTTTAAACTAAGATAAAAAGATGAGGAAAATATTGTTGGGTACAACATTGTTTCTTGGCTCGTTGCTTGCATTGACGCTGTCTGCCAATGCGCAAGGTCCGACTCCAGCGCCTTTTACGGCGAGTGTAGCAACGCTGGAAAATGGAGACGCTGGTTTCTACAAAGCAACCATGAATGGCACAGAATTCACAGGCTTTGAAGGCGATAAGCTTACCTCCTTGAATCCTGATGTCGATTATGTGTTTGTTATGAAACCTAGTGAAGGTTACCTTGCTACGTCCTGTGAATTTAAGGTCACTGCACGCGGAACGGAACAAACACGTCCAATGCCAATCAATGAAAAGAAGACTGGAGAGAAAGTAGACTACTACTATACAACGTTCAAGTTCCCTGCAGGAATGGGTACAACGGCGCTCGAAGGCAAAGTTGTATTCAGTAAACCCGAAGAAGGAAACTTTATAAAGATAACCGACAACGGGGCTCGGGTGAGCATAAAGGCGGGAGGCGTTGACATAACCCCGACGACCCGCGTGAAAAAGGATACAGAGCTAGTAATCACAGTAGAAGCCCCTGCGGGACACGAAATAGAAAATGTAACATTCAATGGCACCGTCTTAGTTGCAGAAGCCGATAAGTCCTACAAGACAAAAATGTCGGAAGGAGAAGCTACGCTTGTAGTAAACATAAAAGGCGGCGCGACTCCCCCCGCGACAACTTATACGGCAACAATAGCAGCCCCTGAGCATGGAACAGTCTCGATCCATAAGGCGAAACTGAATGCGGAGAAAAAACTTGAAGGCTACGAAGGGGGAGCATTAACGACTCTCGAACACGACGTACAATACCTCTTGGTAATGAAACCTGAGGCTGGCTATGTGTTAGGGAAAATGGATGTTAAGCTCAAGGCACAAGGTCAGGAGAGGCCGATTACAACATGGGCAACCAAAGTGAATGCCATGAAGGATAAGAGTGGCAAGATTGAGTATTACTACGTAATCTTTGGTTATCCTGCACAGATGGCTACAGAGGCAATCACAGTTGCCGTGAATTTTGCGCAGGGTAATCTGATTAAGACAACAGCCAATGGCGCAACTGTAAAAATTATGCAGGGCGCACTGGAAGTAACTCCTGAAACAAAGGTAGGAGCTGGTACAATTCTAATTATTTCAGTAACTGCCCCAGCAGGGAAAGAAATCGAAAAAGTAGAATTCGCGGGACAGGCTTTGACTCTCAATGGGGAAACAAAGGTTTACAATGCGACAATGCCTGACGCAGAAGCGAACTTAGTGATTACTGTGAAAGACGGTACTACTGTAGCTGACGCAGTTCTCGATGCAGTAGTTGTATACCCGAATCCGTTTGCTTCCGAGATTGTAGTAACGAATATTGCTGAAGTAGCAAAGGTAGCTTTGGTAAATGCACAAGGAATTGTGGTTCGCTCTGTATTTCCTAATGGTGCAAGCGAATTGCGTCTTGCCGTAGAAGATTTGCCAGCTGGTTTGTATTTATTGCTATTAGAGAACAACGGTGCTCAGAAGGCAATCCGTTTGGTAAAGTAAATCGTATACCAAGTTATTATAACACGGGCGTGGGAATTCTGCGCCCGTGTTTTTTATATACATCTCTCATGGCTTAACTAAAACCTTCTGTTGAATTATTTACCTTTTTCATAAATTGCGATCAGATTTTCAATGTTTATCAACAAATAAATACTGATTGCATGACTTTTATTAGGTTTAACGTGTGGCTATGGCTACTGCTAACCCTCCCCTTGTGCCTTTGGGCTCAGGACGAGGTTCAGCTAGGTGGTCATCGCTTTGTGCCTCCACAAAACATGGAGGGCAATGTACGCGGACGCGATGCCGACGTGGCAGCTCTGAAAGGGCTAAAAAACGTACTGGTACAATTCAAGCAAATTCCGAATGCAGAAGCAATCGCGAAACTGCGTGCTGCGGGACTCGAACTTGGGTCGTACGTCGGAGGAAATGCATACTACGCAGCTCTCTCGGGCGATGCGCGCGTGGTTTCACAAGTACGTCGTTTGCATTTGCTAACCTCTATGGTTGCCATGCGCCCTGAGTGGAAACTCCATACCGCTCTCAGTGGTGCAGAGCTTCCTACATGGGCAACAACAGGGGGGAATGTAAAGGTGGTAGTTCGCTTTGCACCCAATGCGCCGCGCACAACGATTGTGGCAGCGTTGCAAGAGCTAGGCGCAACTGCCATTCATCTTTCTACCCTTTTTGACCAAGTGGAGGTTACCGCTTCCCGTTCTCAAATCAATGCTATTGCTGCATTACCTTGGGTACTAGCAATAAACCCAATAGATCGTCCTTCCACCCTCTTCAATGACGGTGGCGCTAAATTAGGACGCGCGCAAATACTACGTCAACCCACCTCAATGGGAGGTCGTGGACTCTTGGGCGCAGGTCGAAAAGTGGGTATATGGGATGGTAATGTGATCTATCACCCCGATTTTGCTAATCGTGTTCATGTACAAGAATACGAGAGTGCTGACGGAAACGAAGAACATGGTACACACGTGGCGGGCACAGTACTCGGAGCAGGTTTGCTAAATGCAAAGGCACGAGGCATGGCGCCCAAAGCAGAAGCATGGACGTACAATTTCAATGTCTCGTCGAACGGTTTGAGTGAGCGCGAAGAGATGGCTTTGGCGCGCGAACGCTTTGGTATTCACGCGACGCAGAATTCTTACGGACTTGCCATTGGCGGCTTGTGTGACCAATTGAAAGAACTCGTTTATTTCAATTCGGAGTATCAGATTGATGCGCTTGCTAATAAGTATCCGACTCTTACGCATGTCTATGCTGCAGGGAACGACCAATTCCGTTGTACCGAAGAGACAAGAGAGCTTTGGGGCGTGGAAGGGTACGGAACAACCTCACGAAAGGCAAAAAATATCATCACCGTGGGTGCGGTAGACGACTACGGTTTTATCGCCTCTTTTAGCAGTTGGGGACCTACTGATGATGGGCGTTTATTTCCATTGCTTTGTGCAAAAGGAGTACAAGTTTATAGTACGCAACCGAAGAGTAAATATGCGTTCCTAGATGGTACCTCTATGGCTTGTCCTACAGTGACGGGGCACGCCTTACTACTACAAGAACGCTATGCACAACTCTATCATGGCGAGGAAATGCGTAGTGACCTCGTACGCGCGCTTTTAGCAAACACCGCTGACGATGCAGGGACAGAAGGACCTGACTTTAAGTATGGGTACGGTGTTATGAACGCCGAAAAGGCAGTTATTGCATTAGAAAAAGAGTTCTTTGCGTTTGGCGAAGTAGAAACGGGCAAGACCTTTACAAAAGAAATTACTCTTCCCGCGGGGACGCAAGAGGCTCGTGTTATGCTGGTATGGAACGACCCAGCATCTGAGCGTGATTATCAGTGGGGGCAATCTGTTCTGATAAACGATCTTGACCTCCGTGTAGCAGTTGCAGGCAAAGAATTTCAGCCATGGGTACTTAAACCAGAAAAAGGGAAAGTGGAACTACCCGCTGAACGTGCGAACGATCGTTTGAACAATGTAGAACAGGTAACACTCACTAGTACTGAGTTAGCAGGCGCAACGAACATAAGCGTTACCGTAAAAGGGACACGTATTACCGATGGTAAACAAGCGTTTGCTATCGTATGGTGGGCTGACGGGAAACCAGAGGCTCGTATAGTAGCTCCTGCTGCTGGTGAGGTTTATGCTGTAGGTGAGACCACCGTAGGCATTCTAGAAGCGGTAGAAGCGCCTTATGTAGTGGAAATATCGTATGACGGCGGGAAGAATTATAACTACTTGGGCAAAGTAGCAGGGCAGTATCTGCAAATGAGCTATCGAATTCCCGAAGGTGCGCCCAATACGAACCAAGCAAAAATGCGCATCATTGACAAAATGGGGCGTACGGCTGTAAGTACTGGTCACTTTACTATTTCTGAGAAAATCGAGAACCTAGAGTTGACGACTGGCGATTGCGGACTAGCGGGCTGGAAACTCACTTGGGATAAAGCTAAAGCGGCAAGTGCAGAGTACGAGATACTCTTGGCAGACCGAAGCAAAGGGACGTGGCACTCTATTGGTCATACAGCGGAGACTGAATTTGTAATTCCTGAAGCGAACTTCCACGCTGGCGAGCAACCCAGTTTCTGCGTTGCTATACGTTTTGGCGATAACCAGTGGGGAGTACGTTCGGAGGCTATTACGGCGACTGTGCCTATGCCGCTTAAATTGCAACCTACAGACTTGCCATTCGCCGAGACATTTAGACAGGAAGGCTCTGATTATTTCAAGATAACAGGCGGAAAACACACTTCTATCTTCTATCGCAATGTATCCTACCAGCAAACACCAGGTTCTAATGTCCTCTATTATGGCGTGGTAGGAGTAGGGACGTTTGACCAGAGTGCATGGTTTGATAAGGGAAAAAACGGCGACTTTATTAGCGATTTGACTTTGTGTAATGTTGATTTGACGTCGTTTGCAGCCGACCAGCAAGTACAACTACACATCCGTGGTGGTTTGGCACGCAACACAGTTTCGGAACTTACCACGTCGCGCTTCCGTGTTTTAGACAATGGGAAACCGTTGCCTAATTCTTATGGTAACGAGGTTGTAGAAACTACGCAGAATGGTCTCGAGGACTATTACTACCTCCTTCAGGGCGGAACTACCCACAAGCTCGTCATTCAGCACTGTGGAATGAAACCTCGCGATTTCCTAACCCTCAATGGTATTTGGATAGAAGCATTGGATCAAAATCCCGACGTGAGTGTGGCGCTTGCACGTAAGGTAAGTGATAGCGTCAATATGGGCGTAACATTCTTCCCTTTTGCCGTAAAGAACGTCTCGTCACGCCCTGCGGATAAAGTGGAACTACGCGTCTATCTCAATGACAAGTGGGTGACAAGCAAAGAGGTAAAAAACTTGTTGCCAAAAACAGATCAGGTGATTAACGTACCGATCGATCTCAGTACGACAGATCCGTACGGAGCACGCTATACGATACGAGCAGAGGTTGCAATGGCTGATGAAAAGAACACAAAGAACAATACTTTCACGTTTGCCATTAACAATTTGGGGAAAGTGCAAACCCACCCGAGCTCTACCTACTACGGTGGCGAAGCTATGGATCCTCGGCGTACGATCGAGGTCGACAAGCCCATTCTATATACAGACAACGGGGGTGCCTATAGCGATTACTTAACTTCGCAGCGTGCCACCTTGCAATTTATTCCCAAAGACCCATCTATGCGTCTGCGTGTCCGCTTTCATAGTGTAGACTTGGTGGGAGACAGCACATATCTTGCGATCTATACTTCCAAAGTGCCCGCAACCCTCGAGATGGGCGAGACACCACCACGCGACATCTTACAAGGGTGTGCCGAGAATTTAGAATTCGTCTCAGACTCCGATGATGGTGGGCTAGTCTTCTTCTTCCGTACAAAAGAAGAGGGACGAGCAGCTGGATGGCGTGCAGAGATCGATCTTGTTCCGATGGCTAATCCGTTGACACTACTCAGTGCAAAAGCCTCCTTGCGTGGGACAAAAGCGGACGAACGTGTACCAGTACAGGTTACTATTCGGAACAACTATCCTACGCCGCAAAAGGATGTAAATGTGTCGCTCTTCAGCCCATATCTTGCCTCCTACATCAGCGATACGCTCATTAGCGAGGTAAAACCTGGAATTACAGAGCTTTCGCTTCCTCCTGTAAAAATCAAACAGCGCTTCATTACTGACTGTCAAGCGGTAATACAAGCCAATTGCGATACTTACGGACAGGACAATAACCGTAAGACGCTTCTTGCTTATGAGAAGTACCCCATCCCTGGACTGATAGGGGTTTCTAATCCCTATATCTTCGAGATGATAGTGAACGACTCTCTATTCTCTCCCAATGATCCGTGGATACACGTCCAGTACGAAACGTTCCCCACCATTCCCGTTTATATTGACGACCAAAAGGTGAAGGTGCAGTACTCATTGGAATTTGGTGAAGACGATGTTCCGTACGCTATCGGAGCATGGGTGGACTGGAATCAGAATTCCGAATTTGAGGAGAATGAGAAGACCAGTGCCAATTTCGAGGCTGGCGAATCTGAACCTGTGCTTAGTATACCGTTACCAAGTACTCTTCAAGAAGGCGAGTATCGTGTACGGATGGCAATATGTCCTCCAGATGCATTGAAGGATGGTGCGAACTTCCCCAATGGCTTTGCTTACGGAGATCTGCGCGATTTCACATTTGCAGTAAAAGCGAAAAATCCGACAACAGACGATCTCGAATTGCTTGCTATAGATGCGGGAGATTCGGGAGAAGACCTAGGAACGGAACAAGCGATTACCTTGAAGCTAAAGAATCGGTCGCTCCATACTTACGATAAGGAAATAACCGTAACTGTAAAGGTGGACGATGGCGCTGAAAAGACTGAGACGGTTAAGGTAGATCCAAGTATTGAAGCAAAGGATGAGGGGGAAGTTGTTCTAGAACAAATTTCTGCCGACCTCTCTACACCTGGTCGTCATGTTATCAAAGCGACTATTGCAGAAAAGCCTGAAGCGGTTAACACGGCAAACAATACCATTACTGAAATTGTATACTGTACCAAAAAGAAGGTTGATACTGAACAATATTGTATGTCGTTCCAAAGCCTTGTTAGCGAAAGCGACAAACAGAGTGTTGTTCTCCCCTACGTGGCATCTCAACTTAAGGAGTTTCGTCAAGGTGACATCTATCGTTTTGAGATGCTTTTCAAAGCAGACCATTCGCAACCTGCGACCTTGCTACAAGGAAAGAAATTTGCAATACAGCTAGCGCGTAATTCGGAATATGGTTTCCCAAACAACTCAATAGGCGTTGTCTGTGGTGACTATGCTTTCCGTTGGACTGACGGCAATGCTGTTACATTCGGGCAATGGCATCATCTAGCTGTAGAAGTGGCCATCACCAAAATGCCAACCGAAGATTCGTCGGGCGATACCGATGTAAGAATTTGGATCGATGGGAAACTACAGAATACGACCACGTATGGTCTTGACATTCCCGATTTCCGTGGACTGGAATTGGGTAAGTATTTCAATGGCGAGATTGACGAGTTCCGTTGCATGCGTGGTAAAGCAGAAGATGCAAAGATCCTTGAGTACATAAATAAGCACTATGTAAAGAAGGGTGAAGACCTCCCCGCGAATTGCATTGCCGAATACAGCTTCGACGAAGGCACAGGCAACTGGGCTAGTATTTGCGATGGTACTCCTGCAGGAATAGAGGTTACCGATGCTACGCTAGTAGATAAGACAGAGAACGGGATCTGGAAAAAACACGGTGAACTACTCAGCCAGATAAGCTTTGACGGAATGGTGAGCAAGCAGCTGGTAGGTAACAAATGGAAGGTGAAGTTTAAGAAAGAAGTCGCTGCACATAAGAATGCTATCAAGGGCTCGCTACTCCCCAACTGGCAGGGAACAGAATTCAAGTACAAAGGGAAGCCAGTTACTGAAAACCAACTCTTCGATTTCACAACAGATGTTACCATCAATGCTACTCTTACATTGTTTGGGAAGTCCTACAACCAAACATTAGTTTTTGAGTTTGAGGCAGACGAATCTGATGCGCGCGATTTGCTTTCATTAGGTCTCAAGAAAGCGAACAATGCAGGGATGACCGCTGACCTTGATGTGGCGCAGCCCATACCTACAGTTTGCCCAATTGTACTGAAGCGTGCAGAATTTGGCGAACCTACTGCGCTCAATAAGGTAAAACTCTCTTTTGAAGCTTCACCCGAAGCTCTGGTTTATGTCGACGAGGTAAAACCCGCGAATATACTGGTTAACAATGTGACCGAGGTGGATTTCACACGTCCGCGTGTTCTGATAGTAGAGGCAAAGAACAAGGAAACGAAGCCTTACGAAGTCAGTCTATTGCGCGAACAAACGATTACATGGGACAACGTAGTAACCTCTTATACCTACGGGGCAGCAGCGGTCACTCTGTCAGCGACTGCTTCTTCCAACCTCCCTGTACGTTACGAAGCGTTAACGCCTACAGTAGCAAGTGTAGTGGACAACCAGCTACGCCTTGGTTTACCTGGTAGTGCTGTAATCCGTTGTCTACAAAATGGTAATGAACAGTATACGTTAGCTCAGCCCATAGAGAAGACTATTGTAGTGGCAAAGAAGCCGATTACCGTGACGCCAAAACTGGAAGCGACCGTCTCTTATGGTGCACCCATTGATTGGAAATTCTCTTACACAGGGCTTGTGAGCGAAGCCGATCTCGCATGGCTAAAAGACGAAAGTGCAAAGGGGGCTTACAAACTCTCTAATGCGGCAGGTGTAACCTTCGCAATGGACGATTTACTCCCCGCAGGGCGATACAAGTTGCAAGCCACAGGTGCATACGAGACAGAGCGTTACATTATCACCCCAGAAGAGAAAACATTTGAGGTAGTAAATGACAAGCAAGTTGAGGTTACGTTTGTAGTGAAAGACAACGACGGTCCTTTGGCAGACGTACTCATTACAGTTGCTAAGCTTGAAGGGCGGACTAACACCAATGGCGAAGTACGTTTCCCACTGCCTATAGGCAAGGCTACAGGGTATGTGGCATCTAAAGGGAGCGTCCGTATTGATGGCTCACATACTCCCACGGCGAGTGGCAACAACAAGGTTGAGATTACATTCCCCAAAGAGACGCTCACACTGACATACAAGGCAGACGAACATAGCACACTTAGTGGAAATGCTCTTCAGAAGGTTGCGGTCTCTATGAGTGGTACAGACGTGCTCGTAGTGCCAGCCGAAGGCTACGAATTTGTTCAGTGGTCTGACGGACGTAAGGACAATCCGCGTCGCGATACCCAAGTCGCACAATCGCTGGAGGTTACCGCTCAGTGTAAGGCCAAATTATTTACTATACGCTATACTCTTGTTGGCTCTGGAAAATGGTTACAAGGCGAACAGGAACAGATGGTAGCATACAACGAGAATGCAAGCCCCATTGCTGTAGCACCCGCAGATGATGAAAGTCTCTTTGAACGCTGGAGTGACGGAAACGTATCGGCTGAGCGTCAGGATAAAAATATCTCGAAAGAGGCAACGCATACTGCATACTTTACGAGCTACGCCACGATACCAACTACCCAGAAATTCGATGACGGCACTTTCCCCAAAGGATGGTATTCGTTGAGTGAAGGTGCAGCAACAAACCCCATGTATGTGGCAAATGGGTTGAGTGACAAGGCTTTTGTACTCGACAATGGTTTCCTCTTCTGCGACAATCGCAATCTGGCTATCAATGGTAGAAATTACACAACCTACCTCTATACGCCTCGCTACCATACTACGGGCTTGGCAGCTGACTTACAGATGCATTTTGATTATTCGTTACGTTGGGGCTTCCAAGCAAGTCGTTTTGTAGTAGAGTACACTACAGACGGACAGAACTGGCAAACTTGGACCGCGAATATTCCAAACAGTGGCGAGGGACGTGCTACATTTGATGCGACCCTTGGCGCTGCTCTCTTTGCAGGAAAAGAGTTTGTGCAGTTCCGTTTTGTATATCAACCGATTGGTGGTTGGTATCTATGCATAGACAACGTGAACATTTTCGAGAAAAAAACGCAGCAATACACTCTGAGCTATGTAAGCGAGCCCGCAGGAGCAGGCGAGTTTATTATTGACGATGTTGTGGTCGAATCGCAAACAGTGGAACACGGCGAAGCGGCTAAACTTGTTGAAGCTCAGGCAAAAGCTGGCTATCGTTTCATTGGTTGGAAGGGCGGCAGTACATCGCCCAAATTCCGTGCCGTAGGCTCAGTATTTGCTGATGCTACTTATACGGCTCTTTTTGCAAAGGCGGAAAACGTGCGTGTAGCTTACACGGCTAGCCCAGCGGAAGGGGGAACTATCGTTGGCGAGGCGGGACTACCTCTCTCGTATCAATTGCTGAATAAAGGAGGTAATGCTGCTCCCGTGAAGGCTGTTGCGAATGAAGGATGGCAGTTTGCATATTGGTTGCATAACGGCGTTGCTGTAGCAGAGCTACAAGATAATGATGTACAGGCAGATTGTGAACGCACTGCGGTCTTTACTCGAAGTATAAAGACAGTACATTTCGTGGTGACTTGCGATAAGGGTACGCTCCGCGATGCACAACTAACACTTGGTATCAAGACTTTCGATCTGCAAAGTGATGGACGCTTGCAATTGGAATTGGCTACTGGCGAATACCAATATACGATAGGTGCTCCGCACTATCAGTCTAGTAAGGGTCAATTTGTGGTAGGTGCAGAGGATGTAACTATCTCGGTACTACTTAAGCGTTTACCGAACGAGTATATTCCGCTCTATGCTATTACTTTTGCACAGCCAAGCAATGGTAAACTGAGTGTTCTATTGCAAGGTCGGGAACTGACTTCGGGCTACGAGGTAGAAAAGGGTACTGAGCTTGAACTTCAAGTAATGCCCAATGAGGGGTACGAGTTAGAATCGCTAAAGGCTGGTGACGATGATTTGACAGGGAGTGTTGCAGACAACAAAGTCCGTTACACAGTGCAGAATGCGGTAACCATTAGCGCACAGTTTAAGCAAAAAGCAACGCACGTAGACTCCTCTGAAGTATTCAGTATCTCGGCGAGACCTAATCCGTTCGCAGACAAACTGAGAATTATAAATGAGGAACAGATACATGGTATCTATCGCCTCACCCATGCTACGGGAGTTGTTGTACGTAGTGGTAACCTAGAAAGCCATGAAGTTGTTATTGAAACAGCCGACCTTGCTTCTGGACTATACCTTCTCCGTATAACCAGTGCCAATGGTGCTTCTAAGACCATACGCGTAGTGAAAGAGTAAACACTTCCTCGCGAAAAGAGACAAGGGGTATTGCCTTCGGGCAGTACCCTTTTTTGTATCGTGCCCTTACAGGGCACATAAGAGTTAAGAGTTAAGAGTTAAGAGTTAAGAGTTAAGAGTTA
>CAUVMY010000001.1:0-27104 GCA_963552845.1 uncultured Bacteroidia bacterium | reverse complement strand
TCCATCAGGTTGTCGGTCTTGCCCTTGCTGCGCTTGTTGCCGTATTCGGCATCAAAGGTATGCTGCAAGGTAAAGAGTCCGTGACCCAACTCATGGGCGACCAAGCGCGACAAATCGTTACTACTAAGAGCGCGTTTGCCTGTGCCCGTAAAGAGGTAACCAAACTGACTGCCGCGGGGCATGTCGCCTAATACAGCAAGTTGCTTATCGCTACTTTTGCTTGACGGAAGAACAAAAAGATAGCGCTCATTGGGGTGATAATTACCATACTCTTTGAAAAGGCGTTGCAGGGCGAGCATCTCGGCACTCTCTTTCACCTCCTGCGGTTTACCGAAGAAACTCGTGCCTTCTAAGCTTAGGCTTCCGTCGCCGTCTAAATCCCACGTTGCATCGGAGGGAAGGCGTAACGTCTGCGTATCTACGGTAAACTGCACACCCACGGGGGCATAGATCGCATTTAGGGCGCGCTGCAGGCCTTCCACATCTATAGCATTGTTTGCGGTGCTATTTTCCTCTGCGGGGGCATGGGACAGTGTTACAAGTGTCACGCGGTGCGTCTGCTGGGGGTAACTCACCACGCGCAGTTTGCCTACGAGGTCGCCGCCCAAAAGAGCAAAGAGGTCGTAACTTTCATTGGCGGAAACACTGGGCAAATTTATGCGCCAGAGGGCATTTACGGAGTCGTACTGGGTGGGGAGTGTCTCGCCTGTCACTTGCACAAACTTTACGCGTTTGGGATCTATGGGTTTGCGCTTCTTACTCTCAAAAGAGGCCTCTACGACATCGCTCGTACCCACAGGTACGAGTTTCCACGGAACGGTATAGCCTTTTGCCAAAGGGGTATAGTAGCTATCGAGCTTCGTAGAACCTTGTAGGAAGTACTTCGTGGCGGTTGTACCATCATCAAAAGCATAAATGCCGTTGCCGCGCGTAAAGCGCATCGTGCCATATTCGGTAACGAGTTTGTTCCCATTAAACAGACCTACACGCTCCAGACGTTGCACAACGAGGCGTTGTTTGCCGTTGGCTGGGGCATTAGGAGCTGAGGAGGACTGTGAGTTATCGTCTTCGGGGGTGAGGCTATAACGATGCCCTTCGGAGTCGGTTAGTACGAATGGGAAGATCGACTTATAGTGCTCGTTTTGGGGGATATCCAAAGGAACATGATGCACCGCACCGTGTTCGTCTTCAATCTCAAGTTGTTGTGTTGTGGGGTTGTAGTGTACGGTCGGATTGGCGGGAAGGGGGAAATTAAGACGATGTTCGCGGAGACGGAGTTCTACGTGGCGCAAGGGATGACCGCCGTCGTCGAGCAGGTCGGTATTCGCTATGGTGGAATGGCTGCTGTCATAAACGCTTTCCACGGTTCCATCGATCTGGTAACCGTCGGTATTCACGCGAAGGCGATCAAAGCGCAAAGCGATGTTAGAAACGGAGATTATCGCTCTGATCTCTGTAGTACCGCGACCTGAATACCAGCCGTCGCCAAGGTTCGTTAGGGAGGTAATGCGCATCGGGAAGTCGCCTCCGATGATCACTTGGTCGCCGACGGCAAGGTCTAGTTTGGGGGTGGAGCTAAGGGGTTTGGCATCGGGGGGACGTTTGCCGCAGTTGGCGAGCAGCGCTTCGTTTTGGGTGCTGAGGGTGAACTCGGAGAGGGGGGAATAAACGGGGGTATCGCCGCTGCACAGGGTGCCGACGCGCCACTGGTAGGTCCAACCGAGGCGTAAACCGCGGAGTGTGAAGTTCGTCGTGGAGACCTCTTCGGTTTTCCACTCAAAAAAGTCATCTTTGGCGCTTTTGGGGCGATAGGCTACCACATAGCCGCGGGCGCGGGGTTCGACGCGCCAGCTAAGGTCGGCGCGGGCGTAACCTGTATTACTCTTGAGATATTGGGGCGCGGGGCAGTTTTCGGTAAGGGTAAAGCTGAAAACTTGAGAGTAGCCGTCGTTTTCAAAGATGCCGAGCGCTTCGCCGCCGTCATGCAAAAGGGCGTGGACTTGCCAAGCGTAGCGGCGATGGGGGGAGAGGTAGGTCTCGTACCCTGTATATTCGAAGAAGGGGGTATGACATTCGGTACGATAGACTTCTATGCCGTAAGCGAAGGCGGCGGGGGCGGGAGCGCCGCTGTCGGGGAGTTCTTTTAGTACGAACTCGTAGGTGGTGCGGCTCTGGGCTTGGTGGCGAGGATACCACTGAAAAAGAATGCGTTGAGGGGTACGGTAGGCGATCTGTTCATGGTCTTGTGGGAGGATGAGTTCGGGGGGCTTTAGGCTCTCGAGGAAGAGGGTTGTGGTGATCCAGTCGGAGAGGGGGAGACCTGAGAAGGCATCCACTACTTGTACGGCGAACTCGGTATAGCCATCGGGGAGTTTATCGCCGCGGAGACCGTAGCCGCCGAGGGCATCGGGGCGGAAGTACTCTTGCAAGTCGGAGGAGGTGAGGCGTACGGGGAAGTTTACCTCGAGGCTGAAGGGGCTAAAGTAGTGCTCGTCGCGTGTTTGTACCAAGCAGGCGCTGTTCTTGATGCGCAAGCGGAGGCGGACTTGTAGCGTGGGGTGTTGGATGTCGCGGTTGGTGAGGCTCACCACCAAGGCTTCGCGGCTGGGAAGGGCGTAGTCGTTCAGGTAGAGGCTATAGGGGCGCTTCACTTGGAGTGTCCCCTGTACGGGGTAGTATTGTGCCTTGAGGGACTCAAAGGGGAGGAGAAAGCACAATACGACAAACAACAATCTTATAAGCCAAGAACGACGGAGGGGCATGGGGTAGTGAAATACTGTTGTTACGTATTTGCCCAAACAAATACCAATACGCATCTATGATCAGGTACTCTTGTGTTCAGTACTTAATAGAATGAGATATAAACCTCCGTAGTTCAGAACAACTTTCAGAAAAAGTTGCCTTAGTGGCTCCTTTGCAACAAATTATAGTAGAAACAATCACTTGCTACTCGGATTATGCTATGCCGATTGTACTAAAGTATAAAAAATAGCACCACAAGTAGCCAATCTACTTACCATACCGCACACTCTTTACATAGGGACGTCGTGCACACCGTTTATAACAGTGCACTTTTATTCTCTCGCACCAATCTTGAGAAAACGCCTACCATCTGACTGAGCCACGATGGCAACATCTAACAAATGAGCAGGTAGTATCGGTTCTACAATAGCGGGCCATTCGATAAGGCATAGCCCTTCACTATTCGAAAAATAGTCTTCTACCCCAATATCCTCTGCTTCGCGCAATGAATTAAGACGATAAAAATCGAAATGGTAGATAATTGCTCCATCACTACAATGATATTCATTGATGATGGAAAAAGTCGGGCTTGTTACCACATCAACAACACCCAAATATTTGCACAAAGCGCGTATAAAAGTCGTTTTCCCTGCACCGAGTCCTCCCCAAAAACAAATACAATTAAGACGCGATACCTTTTGCAAAAACTCTTTCACGGCTACCTCAAGATCCGCCTCTGCTTCAGAGCGAATCTCCACTACGTCTACTGTATTTTGCATTGTCCCCCTCTCAGTGTTGTGCACGCAAAGATACGAATGGCACAATCATTTCTTCGAGCGATACGCCCCCGTGTTGGAAGGAGTCCTTAAACATGCGGGCGTAGTTATTAAAGTTGTTGGGGTAAATAAGGTAGTCGTTAGCAGTGGCAAAGATGTAGCGTGCACTCATACTGGACTGCGGAAGATGTACTTCTGCAGGATTGATACATGCAAAAACTTCTCGATCATTGTAAGAAAGACTCTTCCCCAATTTATAGCGCATATTCGTCGATGTCTCACGGTCACCAACAACCTTTATCGCCTTTTTTACCTGAATAGAGCCGTGATCTGTTGTAATCAACAAACGAACAGGATAGTTACTCAGCTTTTGTAAAAAGACAAAAAGATCCGAGTGTTTAAACCAGCTTTGCGTAAGGGACAAATATGCGTGCGCATCGTTAGCTAATTGTTTCATAATTTGCATGTCGTGCCGAGCGTGCGAAAGCATATCAATAAAATTGTAGACCACTACCGTCAGGTCTGTTTCAAGGAGTTGCTGGAAATCGCCCTCTTTAAGAGGCGTTCCGTCCAATGTAGCCCCCTTGTAATACTGCATTGTATAATTACGCCCCATCCGCTGTAGATTGCGCTTTAATAGTTCGGGCTCGTAGATATTCTTCCCTTCCTCATCTTGCTCTCCCACCCACAGCTCTGGAAGGAGTTGTGAAATCTCGAGAGGCATCAGCCCCGCAAATAACGAATTGCGCGCATAGTGCGTAACCGTGGGGAGTATAGAGTAGTAAGTACGCTCCTGTTCGACACGCCACGCCGTCGAGAGCAATTCCCGAAGCATACGCCACTGGTCAAAACGAAGGTTATCTATCACCAAAAGAAGAACCTTCTCTCCTGCATCTAAATAGGGCAAAAGATATTCGCGTACCACACGCGGGGATGTAACAGGACCGCTCCCCAAATCCTTAAACCAAGAAGCATAGTTACGACGGATGTACTTACTAAAAGCCACATTCGCCTGCTGTTGTAACTGCGCATGTAGCTCTAGCATCTCTGGAGCATTAGCGGAGAGAAGGCTTAGTCGCCATTCGCTCAACTGAAGGTGAATAGACTGCCAATCTTCCCATGTTGCCGCACTATTGATACGATCGCCTATTTGTAAATAGTTGGTCTGGTAGGCAGAGGTAGTGCCCACAGAGACAAGCTCACGCTCATGCACATGTTTCTTGATGGAGATGAGGATCTGACTCGGGTTAACTGGCTTTATAAGATAATCTGAGATCTTAGCCCCTACGGCACGATCCATAATATCCTCCTCTTCGCTTTTAGTAACCATCACAATCGGGATAGTCGGAGCTAGGCGCTTGAAGTGCGAAAGCGCCTCAAGACCCGTAAGGCCTGGCATATTTTCATCCAAAAAAATGATGTCAAAAGGCTCACGCTCTACTTTATCAAGCGCATCGTCAGCATTTGTTGCCGTTGCAACTTGGTAACCTTTTTTTTCAAGAAAGAGAATATGTGGGCGTAAAAGTTCTATCTCGTCGTCGACCCACAGAATTTTAGTAGAAGCCATCAGTATTATAGATGTTTGAAACCAAAAGGGGCGGCGAAAGAACAAGAGCCCCTATTTCTTCTGATTGTAGTTCTTCTTATAGAAGTCAATGTACGGAAGGAAGGCTTTTTGCTCCTTCAGGAGCTCTAGATTAGCAGGCGTAATGATGATGTAAAACGGCGTTACTTCTCCAAAGGGTTCTGCCTCATCCATCGCATCACGGAAGGCAACGGCTGTTTCATAATCACTGAAAGAGCTAATTACTAGTAGGGTTGCACTCTCATTCAGGTTAAATTCCTCGACCTCGAGATTCAAATTAACATCGTAATCTACCCCAAAGCTAATAGCAAGGAACTTCAGTTCTCGCATATTTTCCTTCGGATTGAAGACGAGCAATACATCATGTTCTCCTTCGGTATAAACAAATTCTTTGTCTGTTTTTACGGACACAACTTCCTGACTCCCTATTATGAGCGGAGCAACATCGTCTCCCACCAAGTCGCGCTTTGCAATTGCCTTCAGTACGTCGTCTGCATATTTGCTCTCTGGGTACTCTCTATACGTCTGTGCGAACGTTTTAAGAGATGCAACCTGAATGGTGTCGCCTGGCTCGTGTCCTGCATTTAGTGCCGCAAGAAGAGCAAACCGTACCTTATACTCATCCGCGGTAGCCTCTTGGGCAGCGTCCGTTGCAAGACGGTAAGCCTCAGCACGATTTGCACTACGCATTTGCGCAAGGATATCGTCAGCGATCTTTTCGTTCTTTTCTTTTTCGTTCTGTATTTTCTCCATATACTGCGGATCAGAGAGAATACGAGCAAACGAACTCGTACCGTATGATGTCAAAAGCCTATCACGATATTGTTGACTCTGCGCAACCAGCCCAGCCCGATCAGCAGTCATATACGCCATGAAACAAGCCTCGGGGGCAGCTTCATCACTCGGGAAGCGCTTCAAGATGTCTGCATACGTTTGAATGGCACGCGGCGGATCGTTAAAGTCGTTACGGTATGACTCTGCCATCTCGAACATCGCACGACGGATCTCGGCATTAGAATGTAACATAGCCGAATCGGTCAACGGCAAATCTGCTAAGTAATATTGCACCGAATACTTATCTGCGCCCTTCTTAGTGCTATCTTGTTGATTGCCTTCACCGCCAGTATTGGTGGTAACCTGTTTATTTTTCCGTCGCCAATTATCCTCGAGCTTTCGCGAGCCCCACTTTACCTTAAAATCAGAACGCCCAAAGCCCAGCGCAGAGGTATTGTAAAAATACCACCCGCCCTCACTTTTGTTGGAAGAATTCTGTAATGACCCCTGACGGTATTCATTCTGCAGAGCAAAATTGCGATCCATCTGCTCCTTTTCCTCTTCAAGCTTTGCAAGTCGTTCCTCTTCTCGCAATTTGGCAATTATACCTTGTATAAATTCAACTCGCTTTGCATCTGGCATGCGTGCAATCCGCTGCAAACTGTCTTCGCGCAATACCACCTCTTGTGCTTCGGCGAGATGCCCTAATACAGCCCCTCGCTTTGCGATCTCTGCATAGCGCGGATAGCTTTCTGGCAGTGCACTCAGGGCACTATCATACGCTGTTGCCGCATGCAAGTAGTCACTTTTGGCAAAATAATACTCTGCAACACGGAGATGCGACGCACCCTTTTGCTTGTTGTTAGATATACTCTTTTGCGCCGACTCCTTAAAGAGTTCAAGCCCTCCTACGGTATCACCTTTAGCAAAGGCCATCTCACCAAGCGCATAGTATATCTGATCGAGGTAGTCCGCATTTTTCTCATCCTTAGCAAGATTACGCAGACTGCGCTCCATACCTTTCCCTTGAACTCGCGCTGCTAAGGAAGCACTCCGCACTAAAGCGTTAAAACTCATTTCGTAATTGGGCGCACTGCTCGACACTTTCTTGTAAAGCACAAACGCCTCATTGTAATTCTTCGTTTCTTCTGCAAGTTGCGCAAGTGCTAGCCGACAACGCGCGCGATCCAGACGCGTGGGCGCACTAGCAAGTGCCAAACGACCATGCTGATACGCCTCTTCAAACTTTTGTTCACTCACCAAAAGATCTGCCCACATGGACTCAAGCAGGAACGTATATTCTTTTCCTTTGGGACGGTAGGGGGCTACAGCAAGTGCCGCAAAACGTTCTTTCGCTTCTAGCGTTTGACCGCTTAGCATCTCTATGCGGGCTTTCCAAAGTTGCCCTTCCCAACCCTCTGGTAAACCAGCGAACTGCATCATGGCAAAATCTATTGCCTGCGCTGCTTGTGGGAAATCGCCACTCCATACTCGCGATTTACCGATTAGCAACCAAGCTTTGCGAGCATAGATATTGAACTCGTTTTGGGCGTAGAATGCTTTTTCTTTGGGAGTTAACGCTTCTTTTCCTCGTTCAGGTTTTACTGTAAGAGAATGGGACTTTATGAGCATAGCACACTTCGTCTGTGCTCTATCCATCTCTCCTCCCGTACTAAGGGCAGCATCGGGTAAGCCAGCAATACAAAAAGGCAGAATGCGCGTATAGTCATACTGCATCGATTTGTTAGCTTGTTTCACACCCGCATTGTACGCCTCTTGGGCATTGAAATAATAATTAAAATAGGAAGTAAGGCGGTGATAGAAACGACGGTAAGCCGTATTCTTCTGTGTACCACACCCCAATACCAATAGCAGCAAGAGGGTCATTGCCCCCAACCACACACGCTTATAAGCCGCTCTCAAATTCCACGCTTTCATACTCATTGCGTAACAAATGTACGCATTAACGGATCAACGTTGGGCGGGGGGTGGTTATTGCCACAGGAGTATATGGCTTATGCAGGTGAACGGGGCTAATCCGTACCTATCGCAAAAAACGCCTAAAAATAATTCCAACGTCGCAACGCAATAGATAATGGATTGCAAACATGCGAACGTGGTAAAACGTTACTCTCGTAAATCAGAACAAATTTGTAATAGGATGAAATACATTGGTGCACACGTGAGTGCAGCAGGGGGTGTAGCAAATGCTCCCATTAACGCTACCGCTATAGGCGCTACCGCTTTTGCCTTGTTTACTAAGAATCAGCGACAGTGGCGAGCTCCTGCACTGACAGAAGAGGAGATAGAGGCTTTCAAAAAGAACTGTCGTATCAATAATTATCGTAACGGACAGATACTTCCGCACAACAGTTATCTCACGAACCTTGGAAACCCTGAACTAGAAAAGCGACAACAATCGGTCAATGCTTTTATAGATGAGATGCGCCGCTGCCAACAGCTGGGAATAGACCGTCTCAACTTTCATCCTGGGAGTCATCTCAAACTCATTACACCCGAGGAATGTCTGACCTACATTGCTGAAGGCATCAATTTAGCGCTGGACGAAACAACAAATGTCTGTGCTGTGCTAGAAAACACTGCTGGGCAAGGCACAAACCTCGGCTATAGGTTTGAACAACTTGCGGAAATTATAGCGCAGGTAAAAGACAAAAGCCGTATCGGAGTTTGCATCGACACTTGCCATGCCCACGTTGCAGGATACGACCTTTCAACTATTGCAGGATACGAAGCGATGATGGCAGAATTCGAGGGTATAATTGGATTACAGTATTTGCGAGGCATGCACCTCAACGATGCCATGCACGGCGTGGGCAGCAAAAAAGACAGGCATGCTCCGTTGGGGAAAGGGACAATAGGCTTAGATACTTTCCGCGCCATTGCACAAGATCCGCGTACGGAAAACCTCCCTCTCATTCTTGAGACTCCCGAACCAGAACGTTGGGCAGAAGAAATTGCAATGCTGAAAGGTTGGGCGGAAGAAACGTTGAGCTGAGTATATTGACTTTTGAAAGGCGATACTTTAGGGAGATAAAAATGTAGTGCCTGAGGTGGTAAGTTAGCTCACTAGAGAAGCGAGAAATTCGGATAGTAGCTCTGGCATTGTACGTCCTAAGACATTCACCTGTTTAGGAACTATACTCTCAGCTGTAAGACCTGGACAAGTATTAATCTCGAGGAAATAGGGTACGCCGTTATACAAAATGTAATCGGCACGCGCCATCCCTTGGCATCCCAAATGTGCGTATGCTGCTGCTGTATACTGCTGTACTAATTGCGATGTGGGTAGAGGGATTCGGGCTGGTACAATCTCTTGCGAGGAACCGTCGTATTTTGTCTTAAAATCAAAAAACTCGGATGGCGAAATAATCTCTGCTACTGGGAAAGAGATTTGACGCGCTCCTATCTGAATCATACCGCAAGAAAGCTCTGTACCAGGACAGAATTTTTCTAGCATGATATCCGACGATATCTCAAAAACTGAGAGCGCTGCCTTGTGCAACTCATTGGCATCATGCACTTTTACAACACCGACACTGCTCCCATTGTCATTTGGTTTCAAGAAAAGCGGGAAGCCAATTTCGCGCACCACCTGCTCAACATCTAGATCCTCAAAACGCTTAATCTCAATAGAAGGCAGTAAGGGGACAATGCCCTGCAGATAGCGTTTACAAGCACTCTTGTGAAATGAAATGGCTTGGGTAAACGTCCCACCCGAAGTGAAAGGAATTTGCATAAGCTCTAAGTAACCTTGTAAGAGCCCGTTTTCGCCAGGCGTTCCATGGGTTGTGATAAACGCAATATCGAGCGGAAGCGTTCCTTCAGGTAGTGGAAGCGAAAAAGTATTCTTATCGACTTGGAGGTTGCGTCCGTCGGGGAGCGTATAGATCCAGCTAGAGCCCTGTACATCAATAATGTACGATTTATATTCTGTTTCCGAGAGCCAGCGTTGTAATTGTTCTGCGCTGAGCAATGAAATCACCCGTTCTTGCGAAGTGCCGCCCGCTAATATGGCGACATTCTTCCCCTTTCTTATCATTCTCCTTCCTTTGTGGTGTTCGCGGCGCAAAGTTAAGAAGTATTGCTTTTTATTGCGCGTATACGGAGATTACTGTCATGACATAAGGGCGTAGGACAGACAAAAGCTAACTTATGCTAGGTGTACTAGGTGACGGCTTTAAGTGTCAGATATTCTTTCCACGTGGAACAAAAGAGGTGAATATCAGCTATTTTAGCTGCCTAAGAATTTGTTGTGCAATCTCTCTGGGATGTTCAGAGATAGGTTTAATGCTCTGATTATGTGTTCCTTTTGCTGCTAAACCGTAACGATACTGTTTGTCATAGTATGCAAGAACTAATTCTATAGCGCCAGAGAGGTTTCCTTCGCGAATCTGCTGAATGCATTCATTTGCTTTGTCGCCTCCAAGTCTTTTTCTAATTTTTTCTACACAAACAACTAGTTCTTCAGTGGGATAACACGTATAGACGCGCAATAGTCTATTGAGGCGCGCTTGGGGATCCGTTTCTAATACTACACGCGGCGCATATATCATTTGCTCATACCATGCACCTGGGATGAGTATCTTACCAATATTTTTACTCTCGTCTTCGATCCATAGGCGTTGTTTGGGCGAAAACAATCGCAACTGGTATGCTAACTCATTCTCGAATTGCTCTGTACTCGGTTGAGCAGTTTCGCCAAGCCATCCGAAAGCTGAGCCTTTATGATGCGCCAGTCCTTCTAAATCAATGACCTGTTCTCCGAGTTCCCGTAACTCAAGAAGAATGTCCGTTTTCCCAGCTCCCGTCATTCCAGAGAGTACGAGTAGTTCATAAGGCTGAGCAAATTGTGTTAGTACCGAGTGTCTATAACTCTTGTAACCGCCTTCTAGGAGGTAAGGTATTACCCCTGAACGTTCTACTAACCATGCCACACTTTCTGAACGCATACCTCCACGCCAACAATGTATACGTACAGCTCCATTTGAAGTATACGAAAGCACCTCACGGCGAAACGCCTCTAGGCGACCATTGAGGTTTTCAAAACCTCGCGCGATTGCTTGCTCCTTACCAACCTTTGTATACAGAGTTCCAATCTCTGCGCGCACCTCGTCGGTAAAAAGCGGAACATTTATCGCTCCAGGGATATGCGCATGATTGTATTCTGCAGGCGAACGCACATCTACAATGCTTCCAGCTTCTTTCAAATTCAAAAATGCCGAAACACTTACTCGTTGAATTGGCATACCTAGCGTTTGGTAACCGACCTTTCTTCGTAGACCAAAGCACCGCGATCTACAGTACCATCGGGATGTAGCCGTTTACGTCCTTTCAAGTCATAAAGGGATGTGGCATCCTGATTTTGTATACTTCCCGAGCCACGTGCTGGGCTTGCTTTTTTTAGTTCCAGATTGAGCTTTGTAGGGGCTTCTAGTAAAGGATCGGAATATAAAACGGATTGCCACTCTGAAGCATTTAGAGGACGTTGGCTCGACCATTTGAAGATAGAATGGGTCGCAGAGAGCACCTCTATTTTTGCTTTGCCGATTGCGCGAATTTCGTTGGAATATGCTCCCCAAACAATAGAGTTGGCAATGTAAAGTGTGTTTTCACTTCCCTCGGGTGGTGTGTCTAAAAGAATAAGGCTAGAGCGTCGGGATTGTCCAAAACGCGTATCGCCACTGAGGGTACAAAAATCCATTGTAACGTTAGCACCCCTCAGTGAGAGCGCTGCTCCCGAGTTTTGCGCCAAAATAGAGCCTTGTAGGCGAAGTGAAGACTTGCGAAGCGCTATCGCATCTCTGCTACAACTGGTGATAATTACATTTTCTAAATCGCAATCCTTTATAATGCTATCAGTACGTATTGCTGTTACGGCGGATCGAAATGTAGCATTACGTATTTTGTGTGGTCCGCTTCCAGGCATTAGTAACAAGCCTAGCCACTGCTCTGGCGTGTATTTATAGGCAGAATCTAAGCGTGTGCCTGCGAACAAGACACGCTGATTTGTGGTTCCTTCAACAATAAGCCTTCCATAAACGGTAAGGGAAGCCTTTGGGCGAAAATAGATGGAAGCCCCTTGCAAAATGCGTAGCGTAACTCCTTTACGAACAACTATCGGTTTTGTAATAATACGGGCAGGTGCTCCTGCCCAATCAGTATCTTTTGTAATCTCATCTTCCGCAAAGTCAATATGAGGCAATCCCCAAGCCTCGAGACGTAAACGGTGTGATAGCGTATTAGTCATAAAAACTTCAACCTCATCGGAGACCAACGAGGAGTTAATTCCTTGCACTTCTGGGCGAAGTCTTACAACCAAGGTTAGACTATCATGAGCATCAATGCGAAGATTCTCCTTTTCTGATGTAGCCGCTCCGTCGATTAGTAGTGAAAATGCACTTTCAGTACCGCCTACCAATGACAAGCGTGGAAGACGTATAGGACGACCACTGCGATTATAAATGCGTACCAATTTAGTTGGAGAGACTTCGGCAGAGAAAACACTATCAAAACGCACTGTGTCGTGCGAAAAAGAGAGAAGTGACGGTGTTGCCAATTGTTCCTTCTCCTCTGTGCAACTCTGCAAGAAAAATAGCTCAATAAAGGTAAAAAAGAAGAGCCTACAGGTGAGACCCCATAAGCTCTTTATGTTCCATATCATTCAACTCTTTTTTAGAAAAGACCCTTTCTATTAGAAAGGCAAATCTTCATCTCCGCCTCGCAGTTTTGCACTTTCATCTTGGTAGCTTGTCGTGCTACTCGTATCCACATGAGGCACTGTATCAGCTACTTGTTGCTGAGGTTGTTGGTCAACCACTTCCGTTGTGCTCGGACGATCTACAGCAGTTCCGCCTGCCAGTGTAATACGCCAAGCGCGTAAACTTGTGTACCAGCGTCCGTTAAATTCGCGAGAAGACGGATCAAACGAAACTGTTAAAATATCGCCCACCTGAAGCGAAGCCAAGGTATTAACCTGATCGCCCCATACATCAAAGCACACGGGAGTGGGATAACTCCCGCGTTGCATCTCAATTACAAAGCTTTGGCGCTGCCAGTGTCCGTTTCTTCCTTCCCCTTCTTGTTTGGGGAGTACTGAAATAAGTTTCCCCTCAACGGTTAGAGTTACATTATTGTCTGGCATTCTCTATTTACTTTTGGACACTTGCCTTTTGCTCCATTTCCTTGGTATAGGCTTCCACGTCAGCAGGCATCATAACCTTTACCAACTCAACGTCAAAAATTAGCGTCGCATTAGCAGGTACTCGATCGCGACCGCGCACACCGTACGCCAATTCCGCAGGGATGTAAAGCGTAGCTTTGGCACCTTGTTTCAACTTCGGTATACCAATCGTCCAGCCTTGAATAACACGACGCAGGTCTATCAGTACAGGTTCGTCGCCATTTGAGTCAAACTCCTCACCATTGATAAAACGTGCCTTATAGTTCATAAGAACCGAACTGCTATCAGTAGGCTGTACTCCGTTGCCTTCTGCGATTACCTTGTAGTACAGACCAGAGGGATCGCTCTGCACGCCTTCTTGTGTAGCGATAGAGTCAAAGAATCTCTTTGCAGCAGCACTGTTAGCACTAGCAACAGCTTCCATACGCGTCATCATATAATTACGCATCACATCCTGTATTTCCTCGTCCGTCATACTAGGAGTTTTCTTTATTGCGTCGTCCAGACCACGTTTGAATTCGTCGTACTGCAACTTAATTTCTTCATTGGCTATGTATTGCCCTGCGGAGAGACCGAGCGCATAGCTCAGCTTCTTGTAGTCGTAATTCTTTAATGCATTCTCAGCAGTATCTTCGGGCGAGCCAGGTACTATTTCTTGCGCCTTCTTCTCCTTACATCCTAACAATACAGCGCTCGCTACCAATGCAATAGCAACTAGACTTGAGATTCTGAACAAACGACTCATCTGACAAACTTCCCTTCCTTCAATTATTAGCATACATTTACTGTCTGATAATGACAGGTTTGTGACCCCGGCGGGATTCAAACCCACGACTTTCAGAACCGGAATCTGACGTTCTATTCAGCTGAACTACGGGGCCTCGTATCACAAACACGCGCAAAGTTAACCTTTTTTAGAGACTCATTTTGATGCTACAATTTAAGCTATTACTATCCTTAAACACAATGCTGGGAAAAACACTGCCTACTGCTTAGATTATGTACTTCTATGAGTATCCCCTATTTCTCTTTAGCTAAAAAGAAAATTTTATAGTTGCTATAATTTCTAAAGGACGAAGTGGAATTTCTTGATGGTATGATGAGATGTCAGACTGGGCAGTAATTACATACTTTGTTGTATTTAGGATATTGCTGATTTTTAGCAAAAACAAATATTTTCTATATTTATATTGCGCAGAAGCATCGAGTAGATAAAAATTTTGGTAGGAATTTTTTTCTTGTTCGTAGAGAATATGATTTGTTCGAATCGATAGCTCTAATTGGTGAAAAGGGAATAGATATAGAGCCAACCCTTGCTGGAAATCATTAAAGCTCGAAACATCTGAAAGTGTATTCTTATTCCACGTCTTCCTGCCTTTTAGGTCGTAAACACAGGAGAACAATGACGACGAAGTATGCCATTCGCTCTTCAGTTCAAGAGAGGCGCTATGAGACAAATTTGAAAAGCGGATATTCTGACGCATTAAATCTGCTCGTCGACTCGTATAAGTAGGTGTCGCTGTCAGGGTAAGATGACTCGCTGAGATTGTTTTTGACAGTTCGGAAGACAATAAAAGCCAGTGACTAATTGCTGGCTCTCGCATATAAGTCGTATATGTTAGCTCTTGCGTTGATACGCTACTCAATCTATAATCTTGTTCAGAATATTGATAGAGCGCGCGAAAATTAGCAAAAAGCAGTTGCACCAAATTCTTATACTGCAAGGAAGCACGAGCGCTATAGTTTATTTGTGTACCCACCTTTTGGTTAGGCATAAAAACCGTACGATAACTCGAGAAATAGGGTGTATAAAGCAAATTCGCTCCATCGGTATATTCACCTTGCCTTGCCCCTCCTACATTTAATTGCCATCTACGCGTAAGAAAGAGTTGCACACCACAAGAGGGGCTAAAGAATGGATACTGCTCCTTATAATTTCCGAAATAGTAATACCTGTAATTCAATGGAAGATTTATATAAAGGAACGATTTATTGTGTAATTGAAAGGTATAGCTTGGCGTAATTAAAAATTCAAAAAGCTCTATAACTAACTTCTGAGCAGGGGATATTAAACTCTGTACATTTCCAAAATTCTGAATTGTTTCAATCTCATTATTAAACATTCCTCGCACATAATTGCTCTCAAATGTCAGACCAAGACGATGCCTTGAAAAGTTATAACCGCCACTTATTTGGTTTCTATTGATCAGTTCTTGTGCACGAAATTTTTCGTATAGTCCTTTATTTTCGTTCTTCTTTTCTACGCTCAGTAGCTCAGCATCAGCGCTCCAACGCAGCAAGGATTGGAATTTGTAAAGCAAATGAGTTTGTGTACGAAAGAGTAGACTTAAATTATTTTGTATGTAATGTTCTTGTGAGTTTGTTTGATTGCCAAGAAGCGCACCATTGTTATTAAGCGAGGCGCGCTTATGTTCCCCTTCAAGGCGATAGGAGAGTGTATTGTGCAAATAAGCTCTATCTCCATTATACTCATAACCAAGAGTAAGTGTTCCCTTTTGTTCACGATTATATAATGCTGTTTGTTCTTGAAACATAAGGACTCTGTTACCAATACGAAGCGTCTCCTGTTTTCGGAAATTCTGCTTCTGCCAATCCATGCCTTGCGCTAATCCGATTTTTAGCTCTTTGTTCTTTGCAAGTGCGAGAAGTGCATTGCAACTTGCCAAATAGGTTTGATTAAAAAGGTATTGTTCCTGAGATAAAGGTGTCGTCAGAGGGATAGGAGAAGATAAATAATTTGCAGCTGGAGGAGCGTAAAAAAACAAATTATCTGTACGGAATTTGTCTTCTGTTTCACCCAAAATATAATGCCCAGTATTGCCCCCTTTTAGATTAGTAACAAGTTGAAATCTTTTTTCAAAAAGTCCAAGAAAGAATTTGCCTGTATAAGATTCGGCATATCCTCCCCCTGCTTCCAGCTCCCCAAATGGACGCAGTTTGAATTTTTCCTTAAGGCGTATGTTCAACGCCGCTTTATCACTGCTTTGTAAACCATGTAACGCCTTCACAGGCTGGTGATTTTCAATGATATCAACCGATGCGACTACTTCAACTGGAAGATTATTGCTTGCCAGTGTGTAGCGCCCGCCCAATAAATCATGTCCTTCTATATAAAACTTCCCAATAGGTTCACCTTGATAGGTCACCGCTCCGTTAGCCAATACGTTAATACCTGGTAATCTTTTTAACAGATCTACCACATAACGGTCTTCGCTTCTCGTAAAACTCGCCGCATTATAGTTGATTGTATCTGCTCGTTGTGTAATTGCTGGCAAAACAATTCGCACCTCTGGGATCTCTGTAGGAGACGCAATAAGAACAATCGTTTTCTTATTGAGTGTTCTAAATTGAACAGCATCTAATATCTGAGGTGTATAGCCGACTAGTCGGAACTGTATAGTAGCGGCGGTTGGTGAAGCAATTACATCAAGATTACCTTCACTATCTGAGAAGCCGTAGTATAGTGTGTTACCATCTTTATCTTGCGTCTGCCATATCACATTTTCAAGCCCCTTACCTGTATCACTACCCAAGATTTTCGTTCTATACGTCTTAATGTCCTGTCCATAAATCTTGGGAAATACCAAAAAGAGAAGTACTGCGAAGCCGTATATGCGCAGTGCCATCTCCTACTCTAACTCTATTGGATTGTATGGGCGTTCAGGAAGTCGGCGAGCAGAATTTTCCGTTTCTGTTGATACTTTTCCACTCAGCAACTGAAGCATTGCAGCGGGCGAAGTCGCGAGATTACGCTCCGTTTTACGCATTTCCTCACGAGAAACGTTCCGAACTTCCTCCTCTTTTATGTATATCTTTTCTTTTGAATCTAACTTCTTGAAACCGTTTAGGGTAAAGCCCACTTGATTTTTCGTATCGTCTATTTTAATAATGAGTCCTGGAAGACCTGTAAAGACATAAGGTCCATCGGTAAGCGGAATCTCTGGTGCATACCATGCTATATAATCGCGTCCACGATAGTGGCACGTCGCTTTTTTACACTCATAACCTTTTATGGTCTGGACACCGCCCTCAAGTTTCCAATCTAAACGTACGTCTTTGTCTAGGTACTGGAAAATTCCCAACGAGCCAAATTTTTGTTGGAATGTAAACTCGTTCTTAGCGGGATAATTCTTGGCTATGTGTAACTTAAAATTGGCGACACGCTGAAGAGGAAGTATAGCACTCAGAACTTCAGTACTGTTCTTATGTGCAGCAGCCAGCTCGTTATAAAGGGAGTCTGAACGGAACTGGTAGTAGTCGAGAAATGTACTGAGCTTCTTTCCGACAAAGAGAACCGTTTGTGCTTCTGTCTTTTTTGTGTAATCCAAGGTGTCACGGACGAGATACATCCTGTAATAGATACGATAGTGTGCACTGTCTATTCCCTTAAGGGCAAGCGCCTCAACGGGAACATTATTCGTAGAAACTGTTTGCCCGTGAACGAGTAGAACTGCAAAAATGGTTGACAGAGTAATAAAAATAGTTGCTCGCATTTTTCTCTAAAAAAGATGCGCACGACATATAAGGACAATGCGCATTGCTATTACATGAACTATGAAAATGTATTAAAATCAGAAGTCCGATCGACACAGGAGAAATCTTCTAGGATAAGGGCATCATTTATCACATCCTTCATCGTATGACAATCTCCATACTCCAGATCAATCTCATAACCACAACTTGTTTGAAAATGTATGCGCGTCGCGGCAAAAACTGCCGTTGCAGGCATAAAGGCAATTATCTGCAGTACATTTTTCGTGATTAACATGCCCTTAAGTTTCTAAGACAAATATAGGTAAAAATGTACCGAACTAACTAAAGTAGAAACGGTACGGGGCATGAGTGACGCATTATAAGAGCCCGTAAAAAATACAATAGAATACCTGAATTCGATCTTACTTTTACGAAAGTAGTATTGCCCTGACAGGCGCATGGATCTGGTAACTATTACAACTTAAGGTGTTGCAATAAGCTTAATTGTACTGTACTTTCAGTGCAAAAAGAGGCGTATCGTGAGGTTACGGAGTTGATTTCGTTACATAAATTTCGCGATTCGGGCGATTTTCTAGTCAACTTCTGGGGGTTGGAGAGTCATCAATGAATAATTGGGACAAATCTTAATTCCCGTTTTTTAGGACGAAAAGAGTATCTGCAAGTACAGTGTATGTTTTCCCGCCAAATGGGAAAGTAATAGATGGCAGTCTGTTGGGCTCAAATTGTGTGAGGTAATTTTCAATCTTTTCTGCAAGTAATTTTTGGGCTCGTTTGAGCTCCCAAGAGTTTTCGGGTTTCGTCGTGTCATGAAATATAAGGTAGAGCCGATTCTCTGCGCCAAAACGGAGGCGGCACTGCTCAGTATAAAGCCACACGAGCAATTCTTTAGGATTTTTCAGGCTCTCATTTACGGTAGTGGCAACGTCAGTACCCTTTCTAGATTTTAGAAAGGCTTGGGGGAAATAGAGGAGCTTTAATTTCATCGGGCAATCATCAATAAAGAAATCAACACCTCGTAATGTGCCCATTGAAGGAAGAACGCGGGGATGCGCAAAGAACAGCTGCTCTATGTAATTTCGTGTCCAATGGTCGTACCATGCATTCTGTACAAATTCCCATGCCTCAGCGGCAATTTTTTCTTTCATTGACTCTAACGCAGTAAAAGAAGGGAAGCGAGGCAAGTAGGTGGCGGCAAAGTATCGGTCGAGCGATGGCATGTAGTGTTCTACCCAGTTGTAGGTCGGAACTTCTTGCAAAGAAGCTGGCAATGTATTGTTCCAACTGGGTGAGTGTTTTTGGCAATAGAATTGGCGGAAATTTTCAAATTTATTGCGGAGTTCTGGTTTTTCGAGCAAATAAGTATAAAGCTCTTGGCAATGGGCTCGAACACCACTTGTGTAAAAAGTTATTGCCAGTTGTTTGGCTATGGCAGGGAGTTGCGACGAAAGATCTTTTATTTTGAGCCAGAGTACGGCTTCGGGCGATGTATTGAAACAAGACATATCCTGCCGTTTGTAGGCTGCCTCCCACTTTTCAAAATCGTTCATCTGTTACGGTCTAACGAACATTTCCTTCTAGGGGTACGTCTTTGTTCTTCCAGTTGTTCTGAGATACCGCATAATGATATGCGTGGGCAGGCAACGAATTCCCTTATGGGCAGCGTATTATAAATTTTCATGCTAATTTCGGTAGCTGACGCACAATGAGGTTTGTGAGAAAGGGCATCGCAGACGAGTCTATATCAGCTTATCTTCTGGTTTTTATTGGCGCTATATGCGGTGCAAGGGAAATGCTTTTGCTTCCATGAATAATAAAATCTACATACAAATAGCGCGACTTATTTTGATATTTCAAGATAATGTATATATTTGCAATAGAAAGAAGACTAGTCTTGTCTCTCTAGGTAAAACGGTTTAGGTCATTGTAAGAAAAAGTTTGATTGCACTTGCGGTACTGTTTATTACTGCAGTGTTTGCTCTAGAAGCAAAAGCAAATCAGAGTTCTGTAACATCACAGTCGCTTCAACAGACCGTAGCTCCCGTCTTCAAAGATGAGGTTAACTGTAAATTAGTTGAGGTTGATGTGTATGTATACAGAAAAAACAAAAAAACGGGTCAGTGGTACTTGTTTGAAATTCGTAAAGAGTTGCGTTGGGTGACTTGTGTTGTTTGATGTTAAATATGGGCAGAGGGAGAACGCTCTGCCCTTTTTGATTGCAGATAATGAGGAAGAAATATACCATTTTTGTTTTTTGGGTCTTCTCTGTTGTTTCAGCGATGGCACAACAACGCATGCTTGCGGTAACGTATCTTACGGAGCTTGAGTCTGAAATACGTGTTGAGGTAGCAGGACCTGGAGTAGATGAGGCGCTCCAGAAACTAATTGAAGCGAATGTCCCCAAAACTGAGCATATAAAAAGGTACAACCTCCTGATTCAACAAGGAGCGAAAAGCAACTTCTCACTTGAACGGGAGAGCGGGCACACAGAACTTCCTAGTTATCAGAAATCGGGTAACATAGAACTCTTTGAAGATCCTGCGGGAGGGTATAATATAGACGATGTCCCTAATCTCTATCTTGACCTTGATAAACACGAACAGCTGAGCCAAAGAAATTTCTTTGGTAAAAAGCTGGTAGTGCGAGAATCTATCCGACCAATGAATTGGGAAATTGGTTCTGAAACAAAAGAGATTTTAGGGAAAGTGTGTACCAAGGCTACAATAAAATTCCCCGACCATTCGGCAACGGATTCAGAGACTATTTATACCGCGTGGTTCTGTAAAGAAATTCCTGCCGTTTTTGGCCCTAATGGTTTTTACGGATTGCCAGGCCTTATACTGCAAATAGAGTCGGTCTACGATGAAACCATAACGGCAATAAAAATAGAGTACCTTTCCAAGAAAGTGCCCATAGAGCCTCCGAAAGGGCAAGTCGTATCGGCAGAACAGTTCGAGAAGATGTTTAATGAAAAACTAGAGGAACTGAAAAGTCGCTCTGAGAGCGATTTCTCAGATTGGGAGATCAAGCATTAGGGAGACGAATACGAAGCGTATAAGGATTGTTGAAATAGTAATAAGCTCCCGCTTTTTTCGCATTTCCCCTATTTTTACGCGGTAAATGGTGTCGCATGCGTACAACAATACGAGAACCAGAGCTCTACGATATCCTTTTTCTTGACATTGAAACGGTGTCGCAGTATGAACGCTTGGCGGATGCCCCTGTTTCCTATCAGGCATTATGGGAGCGAAAAGCAACCAATTTCACGACAGCCGATGAAACCGCAGCAAGTCTGTACGATAGGAGTGCAATTTATGCCGAGTTCGGGCGCGTGGTCTGCATTTCATTAGGCTATTTTCACTGGAAACCTGAAATGGGGGAGACCCTCCGTGTCTCGGTTTTTGCTGGCGATGAGCAAAAGGTACTTGCCGAATTCTGTAATGCATTAGAAGCCTTCCGTTCGTTGCATGAGCGGGTCTACCTGTGTGCGCACAATGGCAAGGAGTTTGATTTCCCCTATATTGCACGCCGCCTGCTTGTACAAAACATGGAGTTGCCAGACGAGTTGCGAGTAGCGGGGCGTAAGCCATGGGAAACCCATTTTTTAGACACCTTAGAACTCTGGAAATTCGGAGACTACAAACACTACACATCGCTCGAACTACTTGCCTATACCTTCGGGATCTCCGAACTTCTGGAGGGAATGGATGGGGGCAAGGTACACTGCGCTTTCTACGAAGAAGGTGATCTGCCCAAAATAGCAACCTATTGTCAGCACGATACGGCTACATGTGCACAACTCTACCGTAAGATGCGCGGTAAAGAGTCTATAGCACACGAGAACATTGTTTATGGCACTCCTCTCATTTTTGAGAGTGAGACGTAAGCGCGCAAAGCGGCACTTTGTTTTCCGCTTTCAGTAGGGCATGTGGCAACGATAACAGAGAATGTGAGTTGTTCTATTTCCCGTTTTCGGTTCTCCAAAAGTCAAGCACAACGCCTTTTCTGTATCTTGCGTGATCGCGTTGCGCAACTCCCATAAAGAGGAAATCGCCCAGAAGAATGTTCCGATGTCCCAAGGCAGCATTGTGCTCCCCAGAATCTACTAAGAGTTCAAGAACATAGTACAGCCCCGAGGTATAGTTACCGTAGCTACAACACTCAGTATGGTAGCCCACATTGCAATTAGTAGCACTTCGGTCGTGGCCGATTTCTCCCTTTTTGCCCTGCGCAATGGCAAAACATTCAGCTAAGTCAAACAACTTGCGTGAGGGTTTGATAATTGGGAGCGGTTGCATGGTTGTGAGCCGACGCATGAGGGAGATCTTACGTTCGTCGAAGGCATATCCCTTTGTGTAGCCAGGCGCGCCTAGATAATCTTTTACGTAGGTACGTGCAAAGACTTTGGGGTTCATACGAGCCAGATTGAGGTAGTAGAAAACTTCTTTTTCAATCGGAGATAAGTAGCTTTCGTTTGCTGCTGTATTGGCAGCAGCTACCTCGGCTGGCGAGAAATCGCGTACGATGCTTTCGTTCGATTTACATGCTTGAAGTACTCCGCTGCAAAGTAGTACAAGGGTTAAACAGCCATAGGTGGTCAGAAGGGAGATTTTTCTTTGCGACATCTTGGATAATATTTACGTTCGTCCCAACGAAATTGCTAGTAACAAAGGAACGTCTGAGTGGCCCCTTTTTGTACAATACAGCCCCATTTAGCGCAATTCACTAAATTCGTCCGCAGGAGGTTATCAAGGCGAAAAAAAATCTACAGACAGTAACTTTTTGTAACCTCTTCCGTCATACAAGTGATTTAAGATCCAGAGTCTTGTTAGAGGGGATGACGGCTAAGGAGTATAATGAAAGTGTAGATCTGTATGCCGACGGTCTTTACCGTTTTGCGTTGCGTCTGATGAATAATCAGGTTGTGGCGGAGGATCTTGTACAAGAGAGTTTTACACGCCTCTGGGAGAAACACGATGCTGTAAGAGCAGAAAAAGCACGCTCCTATCTGTTTACCACGCTCTACAATGCGGCCGTAGATGTAATGCGTACAGAGAAACAACAAGTTAGTGTAGAGGAAGCACATTCGCGCTCCTACGAGCAGCAGCCCAATTTTGATGTTCAGGAACACCTCAATCGGGGGCTGGCGCTCCTGCCAGAGACGCAGCGTACAGCAATACTTTTGAGAGATTACGAAGGGTACAGCTATGCCGAGATCGGCGAAATAGCCAATCTCTCGGAAACACAAGTGAAGGTGTATATCCACCGTGCAAGACAATTTTTACGAAACTATATCGGCGAGTTAGACAATATCCTGTAATGAGAGCAATGCAAAACGATCAGCACGACGACCAACGACTTGCAAGGCTTCGTTCAGGGCTTTTAAGTGCCGAAGAGGCGTTGGCGTTAAACGAAGAGCTGGAGCGTGAAGAGCCCGTGACTACGGGAGCTACTAGCGCTATGCGAGCGCGTCTGAAAGCCATTCGTAGTGAGGACGATGCACCTCTTTCTCATTTTGAGGAGCTTTGCTACAAGGAACTGGAGGGAGAGTTGACTCTGCATGAAGCGCAAGAGCTAGATGACGTGTGCCGCACATATTCTCGTTATGCACAGATTCGCACCGCAATTCTACAAACGCGTCTTGTTGCACCTTCCGATATTGTATACCCGCACAAAGAACGTTTGAAAAGACACGAGCCTATTGTTGCTCCCTTGTTCTGGAAAGCGGTTGCCGCTGCTGCGTGTCTGCTTTTGTTCGTGTTACTCGGAGGCAATTGGTTCGACCATCAGCCACAAGAGCCAATCGTGGCAGAATTTCCCAGCTCTAAACCCACAAAGCGAATTGAAGCGATTACACCCGATGAAGTTCCCGCACAAAGCGTGGCTACAAAACAAGCCACTAAGTCTGATACACCTTCTGTTGCTTCTGCAATAGCGCTTCCCATGGCGGAGCAAGGGGTGGAACAATCTGGACAGGTTACAGCTTCTGTAGGCGAGCCCCTGCCTGCTCTAATGCCCTTGCTACCCTTGCCTACCTTAGATGCCTTGTCAGTTCTAAGACAGAATGATGCACTACTCATTGCAAGCAAAACGCCAGATTTAGATGCTTTTCACGACTGGGAGACGATTATGCTTGAAGATGATGTTGCCGAATTTGAGGAGCAGATGCAAGAGCTACACGAGAATTTACCAAAGCCTGAGCGCCCGTTGGGGGTGAAGTTTATCGACTTTGTCATCACCCAACTTGCCCAACTATAAGTCTAAAAGTAGGTTTAGCATAAGACCGTCGTAACAAGAGAGAGGCTCTGTGAGTCTCTCTTTTTTATTGTGTTCTATGCAAAGCAATATAGAATCTCACCGCCTTAACTTTAATTATCTTTGTGCATAAGGGGTGAGAACGAAGATTATGCGTGTAGACATAGAGGCGATCAAGCGTCGCTTCAAAATCATAGGTAATAATGCAGCATTGCTACGAGCTGTAGAAGTGGCATATCAAGTAGCAAGTACGGATCTTGCCGTCTTGGTTACGGGCGAAAGCGGATCTGGTAAGGAGTTCTTTCCGCAGATAGTGCATCAGTACAGTATCCGAAAACATGGTCGCTATGTTGCAGTTAACTGTGCTGCAATCCCAGAAGGTACATTAGACTCCGAACTCTTTGGGCACATCAAAGGGTCGTTTACAGGAGCACTAGAGAATAGAGAGGGGTATTTCGAGGTGGCAAACAGAGGGACCATATTCCTTGATGAAATTGGCGAACTCCCCCTTACAACGCAGGCACGTCTCCTCCGCATTCTAGAGACTGGCGAATTCTACCGAGTAGGTTCGTCTACGCCGATACAGACCGATATCCGTATTGTTGCG
Organism: uncultured Bacteroidia bacterium; assembly: GCA_963552845.1. Classification (GTDB taxonomy): domain Bacteria; phylum Bacteroidota; class Bacteroidia; order Bacteroidales; family CAJPTX01; genus Bacteroides_D. Next base: position 2,652 of record CAUVMY010000001.1, on the reverse strand, counting down.
GCTACCAACGTTAATCTTGAGACCGCAATTCGTGAGGGGAAGTTTCGCGAAGACCTCTACTATCGTCTCTCAACAGTACCCATCCGTATTCCCCCACTACGCGAACGAGGCGATGATGTCCTTCTTCTTTTCCGATGGTTCGCGGGCGAGTGTGCAGAGAAATATAATATGCCTCCCATTCGTTTGCAGGATGCGCGTGCAGAAGCCGTGCTTCTGGGTTATAGTTGGCCTGGCAACGTACGTGAGTTAAAGAATATGGCGGAGCGTATCTCGGTAATTGAAACCGAGCGAGAAATTACAGCTGAAATACTTCAGCGCTACATACCGCAAACGACCGAACGTCATCTTCCTGCACTTTATCGTTCCGATGAAACACGAATGCCAGACCATGAACGCGAATTGTTGTATGGCTTGGTGCGAGATTTACGGGGAGATGTAGACGAATTGCGGCAGGTGGTCTTCAACTTGATGCAGCAACAGGAGAGCGCCGCGGTGCATGCCGTACCCAACGAACACGCCAATCCGCTGCGTTCGTTAGCCGAGTTAAGTGGACAAAGAGAGGATCGTGCGCTGATAAAACCGCCTATTATAGCTCCCATTCATGGGGAAATACCAGTGCAAGAAGTGCGCAATGAGACGATTGAAGAAGTACCACGCTCTATTGCCGATATGGAGGAGGAGATGATTCGCCATGCACTGCAAAAACACAATGGACACAGGAGGCAAGCGGCAGAAGAACTCGGGATCTCGTTGCGTACACTCTATCGCAAACTCCAAGAATACGATATCCAATAGTGCCGCAAAATGAATACAGGTAGAACGTTGAGGTGGGGGCTTTGCGTCGCATTGCTATTTCTTTTGTCGGCGTGTAAGGTACAATATTCGTTTACGGGGGCAAGTATATCGCCAGAAGTAAAGACGGTAAGTGTTGCACCATTTGTTAATGTAGCTCCGTTGGTTAATCCTACACTGGCATCCAATTTTACAGAGGCGCTCAAGGAGCGTTTTGTGACGCAAACCAGCTTGTCGCTTCAAGATTTTGCGGGCGATCTCGCATTCTCTGGAGAGATTGTTGGATATGAGGTTGCGCCTGTTGCAATTCAGGGGAATGAGACCGCTGCTCTAAATAGACTTACCATCACAGTAAAGGTAAAGTTTGTGAACGTAAAGGATGAGAAAGCGAACTTTGAGCGCACTTTCTCCTTCTATACTGATTATCCTGCATCGCAGTCGTTCGCAGACAGCGAACCTGCATTGGTATCTACCATACAAGAAAAATTGATTGAAGATATTTTCAACGCTGCTGTAGCCAATTGGTAAGTGTACGACTCTTCTGCGATGGACAATACTGCCTTTTTTTATTCTCTACTTCGTACGCCACATCTTCTTACTAAAGAAGAGGTTAAGCAGTTACTTGCTTTGGAAACTAGCTATCCCTTTTTTCAGGGGATTCAACTCTTGGTAGCCGCCAATGCCGAAGCGCTGAGTAAGAATGCCGAAGAAGTGACAGTGCGAAGAAGCCGAGCCGCGATAGCACTATCCGATGTCTTTGCGTTTTTTCGTTATCGCGACGCTATACGTCTGAATCTACTTCGCGAACAGAAGGAAACAGTAGAAAAGGGTGCGCTTTCTACAATGACACTTCCTACAGTAAGTAGTATTGCGGCAACGAATGAGAAAAATGAATTGACGGGTGTGCTTGAACATTCTTTACAGAGTGTTGTACCATTTCCAGCGGCTGCACTCTATACTTTGGAGACTACAGAACACCTTGGCGAGGAAGAAATCTATCTCTATACAACCACACATCTCAACCCACGATATAGTGCTCCATCGGCATCAGACACATTTGCAGCTCGCGAGTTTTGGCATCCAGTAACTCCTGAAGAGCAAATGGCACTAATCAATAATTTCTTGCAAAATCTAAATGCTGAAGACGGCATAAAAGCTACTGTGCAGCGCGAGGCTGAAGAAGAGGAGCGTATGGGGATTGAGCCAGAGGATTTGAGCGAAGCCTCCCGCAGTGTACATAGTACAACCACAATGGAGCGCGTAGCGAAACTTCATGAGAGTTTTGCAGAGTACGAAAGCGCCATTCATGTCTATGAGAAACTTGTACAAACGTTTCCAGAAAAAAGTACTTACTTTGCAGAGGAAATTGAGCGGCTCAATGCGTTGCTCAAGTTGTCTAATGATTGAGTGGTAGGATACGATGTATAGTCTTTTTTCAGTACTGATTCTGATTGTTTGCTTCTTGCTAATACTGATAGTGCTTGTGCAGAACTCCAAAGGTGGCGGTTTAGCCTCGAACTTCTCGGGCGCAGGGCAAGTGATGGGCGTACGTAAGACGGCTGACTTTCTAGAGAAGTCTACTTGGACGCTCGCGGTAGCACTTGTTCTTTTTTGCGTGGTCGCAGTGGCGGCTATCCCTCATACACAGGATGATTCACAACAGTCTCGTATTCAAGAACAGGTGCAGCGTACAACCTCTGGGGTAATGCCTACTACCGTACCTGATGTTCCTGAGGGGGCAGAAGTCCCTGCGGCGGAAACACCAGCTGCAGATGCTTCGCAACCTAGTGAGACACCAGTAGAAGAATAGTCGTTTTTCGTTTCATTGTAAGTAGTTGGTAGTAAGCGGCGTGGTCTTAA